>JBIITU010000120.1:0-8576 GCA_044340335.1 Steroidobacteraceae bacterium | reverse complement strand
ACGGCGGGGACCTGGTCCGCCGGCGCGCCGACGTACCCGACGCCGGCATTGTTGACGAGAAGCGAGACGGCTCCGAGCTGCGATTCGACTTCTTGGGTCACATCGCGCCAGGCCTCGCGATCAGAGACATCGAGTACCCATGTTCGGCAACGGACGCCGGCACGATCGAACTCCTGCTGGCGCGCGTTCAGCAGCTCGGGCTGCAGATCCGCCAACGCCAGCACGGCCCCTTCCGCCGCGAGCGCCCGCGCGATCCCGGCGCCCAGGCCGCCACCAGCACCGGTGATGAAAGCAACCTGACCGGCGCGAATCTGCATGGCCCTACCTCAGGCCGGCGTGCCGCCGCCCATCAGCTCGATGGTGAATCCCTCTGCGTCGCGCAGATAAGTCGCGTGGCGCCCGGCATGCGGCCCAGCTGCGATGCGAGGCATCGCCGGTGTGGCCGAAAAGCCGTAGGGCCGTGCCGCCGCAGCGACCGCCGCCACGTCGTCGACGAGGAACGAGAGGTGGGCGAAGCCGACGTCGCAGGGTCGAGACGCGGATGCCGTCGCGCTGACGGGCGATCGATAGCCAAGCAGCTCGATCACATGATTTGGCGCGCTGACATAGACGATCTCGGCGTCAGCGCCCGTGACACCCACGATCTGCGCCAGCACTTCTGCCGGTGCGGCGCGCGGCTCGGTGACCGGGAATCCAAAGCAGTCCCGAAAGAAAGCAGCCAGACGCCGCACGTCCCGAACCGTGAAGCCGCTGTGCAGCGTTTCGAGAACCTGCGGGCTCATTCGCTGTATAGCGCCACGACCTGGCCTACCTGGGCGTTCTCACCTTCAGGCACACGGATCTCGAGCAATTGCCCGTTTGCAGGCGCCTCCACTTCGTACGTGACCTTGTCCGTTTCGATCTCGTACAGCGGCTCGCCTTGAGAGAAGCGATCACCGACGACCTTGATCCAGCGCAGGATCGTTGCCTCTTCCATGTTCGTGCCGACACGCGGCATTGTGATTTCCATACTCATCGGCTACCTCGTTGTTCTCAGCGGCCCTGCATGGACGCGCGCACGGCTTCGAGAATTCGTGCCGGTTCCGGCAGCAAGCTACGCTCGATGGCCGGTGCATACGGCATGGACACGTTGGGCACGGTGACCCGGTGCGGTGGCGCGCGAAGGGCACCGAACGCCCGCTCCGCAACCACTGCTGCGATATGGGAGGCGGCGCTGCAGCGATCACGTGATTCGTCAGCGATCACCAGGCGGCCCGTTCGCTCCACCGACGCCACGATTGCATCTTCATCGAGTGGAACAAGCGTGCGCGGATCGATGACCTCGATCTCGATGCCTTCCTCAGCGGCCTGCTGCGCGACGGTCATCGCATGAGAAACCGTGGCGCCCATAGCCACCAGGGTCAGGTCGCGACCGCTGCGGTGCACGGTCGCCTTGCCAAATGGCACGAGATGATCCCCGTCGGGCACCTCGCCCATCACTCCACCGCGGGTGCGCGGGATCAGGTACACGGTAGGACCGTCACTACGCAGCGCGGTCTTCATCAGTCCCTTGGCGTCGGCGGGCGTCGCTGGCACTGCCACGTTGATGCCGCCCAGGTTCATGAGAACGGGATACGGGGTATCGGAGTGCTGCGCCGCCGTCGACGTCCCTCCGCCCATCGCCCCGACGAAGACGACCGGCAGGCGCGCCTGGCCACCGGTCATCAGGCGCAACTTGGCCGCCTGGTTTGCGATCGCATCGAATCCGGTGTACAGAAAATTGGCGAACATCAGATGGCAGACGACCGGCATTCCGGTCATCGCCGCGCCGACCGCCATGCTCGTCAGCGCATTTTCGGAGATGGGCGTGTTGCGGACACGCTCACCGCCGAACTTGGCATGAAGCCCGCGTGTGTCGCCAAACAGGCTCACGATCACGTCCTCACCGTACAGCACGATGCGCGGGTCACGTGTCATCTCCTCGACGAACGCCTCGTTGATGGCCTGGGTCAGTCTTTTCTTTGCCATTGACGGGTCCTCAGGCCCAGCGCTCAGGGTAGGCGGCGTCGCGCAATCGCTCGGTGCGCGCCAATGGCGCAGCCTCGGCGTCGCGAACTGCGCTTGCCACGATCTCGGCAACTCGGGCTTCGATCGCCGCGACACCGCCCACTTCGAGCCAGCCGCGCTCCTCGAGCACCTGCGCGAGCCGCGGGATCGGATCGCGCGCCCGCCAGGATGCGATCTCTTCGTCGCTACGGTACTTGCCCTGCACGAAGCCGGCCTCGGCCTCGAGGTGTCCATGCAGCCGATACGACTTGGCCTCGATGAGGGTGGGCCCTGCCCCGCTCCGTGCACGATCCAATGCCTCGGCGGCTGCGTTCCAGACAACGAAGACATCGTTGCCGTCAACGACACAGCTTGGAACGCCATAGGGCGTAGCGCGATCAGCGATGGAACCGGCAGTGACCGTATCGGACGGCGAGAACTCCGAATAGCAGTTGTGCTCACAGACCAGCAGCAACGGAAGCTTCCACAGTGCCGCGATATTGAGTACTTCCGTGAGGACGCCCTGACTGGCGGCGCCATCTCCGAAGAACGCGACGGCTACCTGTCGACGTCCGTTCATCTGCGCAGCCAGTGAGGCCCCTGCTGCAATGCCGATACCGCCGCCGACGATCCCGTTCGCGCCGAGCATGCCGCGCGACAGGTCGGCCACGTGCATCGATCCGCCGAATCCACCGCAAGCACCTGTATCGCGCCCGTAGATCTCGGCGATCAGCGCAGCCGGAGTGCCGCCCTTGGCAAGAAAGTGACCGTGTCCACGGTGAGTGCTGCCAATGAAATCGTCATCGCGCAACTGGGCGCAGACCGCAGTCGCGATCGCCTCCTGTCCGACGTAAAGATGGACGTTGCCGGCCAGCTTGCCGGCGCGCGAATCGGCGCCCAACCGCTCCTCGGTACGCCGGATCAGAATCATGCGCTCGAGAATCGCGTGCAGTGCCTGGCGGGAAGGATTATCGGTATTCATGAGGATGGGCCTTGCAATAGGCGGTCTGGCTGCTCGAGCGCTTCGCGGAACACACGCAGGTACTCTGCGGCGACGGCACCGTCGACGACGCGGTGATCGGCCGACAGCGTCGCCGTGAGAATGGTGGCCGCAACAATCGACCCACCGCGCACGACGGGTCGCGGCGTGGCGGCCCCCAGCGCCAGGATGCCGGCCTGCGGCGGATTCAGAATCGCGATGAACTGACTTACCCCCAGCATCCCGAGGTTGCTGACCGTGAAGGTGCCGCCGCGGTAGTCGTCCGGCGTGAGCTTGTTGGAACGGGCACGATCCGCCAGATCACGGGTCGTCCGCGCGATCTCCGCCAGATCGAGTCTCTCCGCACAGCGTATGACGGGCACCACGAGCCCCGACTTGATCGCGACCGCAACTCCGACATTGACCCCTGAGTACTGCCGGATGTGATCTCCATCGATCGCTGCATTGAGTGCGGGCACAGCGACCAGAGCCCGTGCAGCCGCCTTGACGATGCAGTCGTTGACCGTCGGCGCGACATCGCCCTGCGCCGCCTTCCACTGCGCGCGCAGCCCGAGCAAGGCGTCGAGATCCACTTCTACGGTCACATAGAAATGCGGTGCCTGCTGCTTCGACTCGACGAGCCGCCGCCCTACCGTGCGGCGCATCGTCGAGAGCGCGACGGTCGTATACGGTGACTCAAGCGGTTCCAGGCCGCCCGCGGCGAGGTCGTTCACGGTCGTCACGACATCAGCAGCACGGGCTTGATCGCCCGGCCCTGCTGCGCATCCTCGAACGCGCGATTGATCTGCTCGAACGGGTAGGTCTGCACGAGCCGCTCGAGGGGGAACCGCCCGGCGGCATGCTGCTCGATCAGATACGGAATGAACCGCGCGGGAACGCTGGACCCCTGGATGATGCTGACGAGGGTGCCGCAGCGCTCGAACAGCGGCTGGATTGCGAGCCGGTAATCATTCCCCCAGTCCGGAACCGTCACGATCCCGAGACGGCCACCCATGGCCAACGAGTCAATGGCCTGACGCAGCGCGGAATCGCGACCAGAGGTATCGAGAATGACGTTGGCACCGCCATCCGTCGCGGCACGCACGGTCGCAGCAACGTCCGCGGCGCCAGAACTCAGCGCCAGCGTTGCGCCGAGTTGCAGCGCGAGCTCGCGCCGCTGCGCATTGGGGTCGATCGCCACGATGGGCTGCGCGCCTACGAGCCGTGCCGCCATGATGGCGCTGAGCCCCACAGCGCCGACCCCGAAAACTGCGACGGATTCGCCGGCTTGCGTGTGCAGAGAGTTCAGGATCGAACCCGCGCCGGTCTGCACGCCGCACGGTAGCGCCGCACCGAGCTGAGCCGGGAAACCCTCTGGTAACGGCACGACGCTGCGCGCCGGAACGATCGAGTGCGTCGCAAATGACGATTGCTGGAAGAACGCGCTGGCAATAGGTGCCCCGTCGAGATGCAGCGGCCGTGATCCATCCGCGCGATGACCCGCAAGGCTCAGCTCGAGCCCGTGTTCGCAGTGAAAAGGACGGTGCGTGGCGCACGACGCGCAGGCCCCGCAGGATGGATAGGACAGCGCGACGCGCTGCCCGACCTCGATTCCACGTACTGCCGTGCCCAGTTGCTCGACCACGCCACAACCTTCATGCCCGAGCACCGCTGGCGGGTCCAGCAGGTCCATGCACTCGACGTCGGTGTGGCAGATGCCGCAGGCTTCGATTCGGACGAGCAGCTCGTCCGCGCGCGGTTCGTCCAGTTCGACGTTCCGCAACTCGAACGGTCCGCGCGCACTCGTCAGGACAGCGGCTGTGGCACACCGGGTCATCCGCCGAGAACCCCTCGTCAAAGCTTCACGGTGAACGAAAGCCCATAGGTGCGCGGGTCACCGATCAGCGCCTCCACGGTTCCGACACTGGGGAACGAGGCCTTGTTGACGAAGAAGATCTCGTCAGTCAGGTTCTTGCCCCAAAGGGACAGGTTGTACTGCTGATCGGTGCCGAAGCGCAGTGCAAGTTGGGCGTCCATGACCACATAGGAGTCGTCGCGCTCGACGGGATCGTTTGGAATGTCGAACCACCGCGCGCCTTTGTAGGTCAGATCCATACCCGCCGTGAGAGACGCCGTGCTACCGACCGTCCATTCCTTGCGAGCACCGAGGTTGGCGGTGACTTTGGGAGAGTTGACCAACTCCGAACCGGAGTAGTCCCGCACCCGACGCCCATTCGTCGGGCATGTGCCGACACCTGGTGGTGTACAGGCTTCGATGTCGAAGAACTCCTTCACATCGGTCTCAAGCAATCCAATGTTCATGGTGAAGTCCCAACCAGCACCGGGAGCCCATTGTGTCTCGATCTCGAGTCCGTACAGCGCTGATTCACCTGCATTGACCTGCGCAGCGACAAGCCCAAGGCCCGGTACGTCAGTGACTCGCAGCAATTGCTGGTCGGTGTAGTCGTAGTAGTACGCGGACACGTTCGTGCGTAGCGTGCCGTCCAGCCAGGTGTTCTTGAAACCGAGTTCGTAGGCGAGCAGAAACTCGGGATCCGTCGGGTCGAAGAATGAACCATTGATCGACTGAGCGGGAGCCGGACTGAAGCTGCCGGCCTTGAAGCCTCGGGCGACACTGCCATAGACCAACATCTGAGGATCGACCTGGAACTTGAAGCCGAGCTTGCCGCCCAGCTCACCCCATGATTCGCCGAACGGCGCATCGACGTAGACATTGCGACCCATGCCAGTCGCGAGATTCAACAATCGCGCAGTGCTGATCGGACGTTGCCCATCGCTCGGCAGCAGCGCAGCCGCCGTGGCGACATCGTTCAACGAGCGAATGACCGTCGTGTTGAAGCCCTCGATCTCCTCATCGGTGTAGCGCAAGCCCGCGACGAACGCGAGTCGATCGGTAATGTCGTACTCGAAGTCGCCGTACGCCGAGTAGACAGTGAGGTCCTGATCCAGCTGCGTCGAGTTGCCCATCGCGTTGAAGTAGACGAGCGCCGTCGTGTTGCCACGAGTACTCTCGCCGAACGCAAACGCACCGGCAATCCAACGAAATCGGCTGTCGCCTTCCGAGGTGAAGCGCAGCTCCTGACTCCACTGATTCGACTTGCTGATCTGGAAGAAATCGAACGCGGCTTCGAACCCGGCCGCGGGTGCCACAGGAAACGGCGGTGTCGTGCGCGTCGGCTGTGCAGTCGCGTCCACGTCCTCAGCCTTTTGGAATCGATTGTGTTCGTACGCCGTAATTGAAGCGAGTGAGAATGCCTCGAACTCCCAGTTCAGCGTGAACGAGCCGCCAAACGCCTCGACGTTCTCGATCGGGTTTCGCATTCCAGAGCTGAACGTCGTCGTATCGCTTGGGTCAGTAGGTCGACCGTTGGCGGACACGCAACTGCTACCCAGCGCAATGGGTGCACTGCACGCCGTCGGGAAGGTGTTCATGCCCCCCACCACTAACGGCACTGGCGACTGCAGACCAATTGCCTTCCAGAGCTTGTTGATATTGTCCACAGACTCGACATGAAGCTTGAGAGTCATGTCGACCGCGTCGGTGGGCTGGAAGCGCGCCTGCAAACGGCCGGCCGCCACGTCACGCGAGTACGCATCGCTCGCGATCACGGGCACCTGGTATACGCCGTCCCGATTCTGCACCTGCCCAGACAGGCGAATGGCGAATCGCTCGCCAATTGGCATGCCAACCGCCGCTTCGAAATCAGCTTGGTCGAAGCGTCCAAATGTTGCCTTGAGATAACCATTCAACGGTTCGCCGATTTCGGGGCGCTTCGATACGAAGTTGATCGCGCCGCCAGTGGTGTTTCGACCGTACAGGGTGTTCTGCGGGCCGCGCAGGATCTCGACGCGATCCATGTCGTACAGCTGCAGGACGTTGACGATCGGCGAATTGAGAGAAACCTCGTCGGAATAGATGCCGACGGCGCTCACTTGGTTGTATCCGGGCCCTTTCGTGCCGATGCCGCGCAAGTAGATGTTGGCTGCCGACGAGCCGTTGTTCGCCTGCACGTCCGCGCTGGGCACCTGATTGAGCAGATCCTGCGAGTTGGACACCCCTCGCGCTGCAAGCTGCTCACCGCTGAACGCAGTGATCGCAACGGCGATCTTCTGCACGGACTCTTCGCGCTTGGTCGCCGTGACGACGATCTCGTCCAGAGCGGCATCCGCCGTCGCTGCTTCCTGCGGACTCCCTTGCGCGATGGCGGGTGCCGCCAACGTCGCCAAGGCGCTCCAGAATCCTGCGATCAGCGCGTGTACGTGACGTCGTTCAGCCATGGCCGCTCTCCCTCCCTGTTGCGTTGGGCGACAGCAGATAGGGTATCTAGCCTTAAATTGTTGTGCAATATTTTTTGGATTTTCCGCCCGGCCCCATGCAAATGCCATTTTTTATTGGTTTTTTCCGTACACGCGACCTGAAGCCTCCTCGATCATCGTCTTTTTGATGCACAAAACCGCTTACTGCGGGACGACCGGAGGACGCCAGTCATAGTGCCCGAAGCTGTTCACGCCACCGCCAATAACGAAGTCATCTACCTCGATAACGCCATTGGCAGCCACCCAATCGCGCCATGCCTGCACCATCTCTGCAAGCTTGTCGGGTCGAAGTTCGGCCAGGTCACGCTGCTCCGTCGGGTCCGTCGCGAGATCGTAAAGCGCCCAGCGACGAAGCCCTTTTCCCCAGGGCTCGTTGATCCACACGATTTTCCAGTCCCCCTTGCGCAGTGCCCGCCGGTTCCATAGTTCCCAGCCCGTCACGGCATCGGGCTTGTGCGCGCGCGCCTCGGCAGCCGTGAGCAGCGGCAACAATGAGCGCCCGGCGCGCGGCTCCCACAGGTCGCGCCCTTCGAAGCGCGGCCCCGGATGCCGTGCACCGGTTGCATCGAGCAGCGTCGGAACGACATCGAGAAACGTCGCGAAGCCAGGCGCGACGGAGCCGGCCGGCACACGTCCCGGCCAGCGAATGATTGCCGGGACGAGCAGACCTCCCTGCGTGGTGTACGCCTTGAACAGCGGCCACGGCGTCGCACTCACGTGCGCCCAACCTGGGCCGGTCCAGGCGTAGGAGCGCCGACGCCCGAGATTCTCGAGCCTCAAGTCCTTGGTTTGCTCCGCCCAACTCTGCCAACCCCACTCAAGAGGGTTGCTGCCCTCCGGGCCGTTGTCCGAAAGAAAGATCACGAGCGTATTCTCGAGCTCACCGCGGCGTTCAAGATGTTGCAGTAGGCGACCGATGTGCGCATCCATCGCCTCGACCATCGCTGCATAGACCTCCATGCGGCGGGCCTCCCATGCGCGCTGCTCGGCCGTCAGTGATGACCATTCAGGAAACAACGGATGCTGTGGCGCTGGATTCAGCTCGGCCGGAATGAGGCCGAGGGAGCGCTGACGCGCGACACGCGACGCATGCACCGACTCATAGCCACTGTCATAGCGACCTCGGTACCGCGCGATGTACTCGTCCGGGGCCTGCAATGGGTAGTGCGGCGCCGTGTACGCAACGTACGCGAAGAACGGTCGCTGCCCGTCATCAGCATCGATGAACTCGATC
>JBIITU010000119.1:0-8579 GCA_044340335.1 Steroidobacteraceae bacterium | reverse complement strand
CATCGGGCCCTATCGTGCCCGAGCGGATCGCGAGGGTGGATTTCTTGCCAGTGGCGGGATTCGTGAGGTCGAGCGTTTTGTTGGGCATGAGCGTCAGCTTCCAAGTTAACTCTGGAAAGGTGACACGGCGCGATGACGGAATCAAGGCGGGCACCGCGTTCGACGCGGGTGCTGCGAACGGTTCGTGACGCGGTTCCGCACAGCGGCCCGCGCTTGCCGTCGGCGCCAGCGCCGGCGCGCGATTACTCGACGATCTTGTAGAGCTCGCCGGCGCCCAGGCGGCGATCAGGGTAGAGCCCGTTCAGCAGCAGCAGCTCTTCCTTCTGGTAGCGCGCGACCGGCACCGCATCGGCGTAGCTTTCGAGCTGCGTATCGGCCTTCGCCTGCTTGACGCGCAGCCGGAACGGCTCAGCTAACGGATATTCGGATGGCTTGAGGCTGCGCATCGTCTGCGCAACCGACAGGAACAACCCGTCTGACTCGGGCGTCGCGTTGCGGGACGACTTGCTCGCGCCCGCGAACACGTACGCCTGGTTGCCGCGGAACAGCGTGACCCAGCGGACCGGCCCTGCACCGCCATCGATCGGCGAGCCGCTGGTGGTGCGCACGGTGTAACCATCCATGCCGTTCGAGTTCAGCGCCTCGCCGCCCAGCACGGTCGAGCCACGCAGCATCGTCAGCAGGAATTCGCGCGGACTCTGGCCCGGCTTCGGCGTGGCGACGGTGATGCGCATGATCGTGTCGCGGTTGACGGTATAGCCCCACAGCGAGTCACGCTGGTTGTCGACCGTCCAGGCGCGCGGGAACGCCAGCGTGATGCCGAGTTCGGCGTGGTAGAAACGATTCTCGCGCATGATGCCCTGCGCGCGACTCGAGCCGTAGACCATGCCGTTCAGCCGCTGCATGTAGCCTTCGCGGTTTTCGATCCAGCCGCCCGGCGGCTCGCCGCTGATGTTGGCCGCGCCCTTGGCCGCCTGCACGGCACGCGAGTCCGGCGTCGGATGCGACGAGAACAGGCCGTGATAGATGCGCGGCTGCCGGCCTTCGGCACGCGCGCGGTCGAGCTCGAAGCGCTCGCCGCGCCGGAACATCTGGAACACCTCGCCCATGGCCTCGGGTCGATAGCCGGCCTTGGTCGAGTACAGCAGGCCGAGGCGATCGGCTTCGAGTTCGTTCTCGCGGCCATAGCCCTGCAACCAGGCACCGGCGCCGATGTTGGCGAGGTCCGCCACCGCGCCCGAGCCCGTCATGACCGCTGCAGCGGTCGCGAGGATGGACGCCGCGATGCCACGCCGCTGGCGCTTGGACGGATGCCGCGCCGTGACGTGCGCGACCTCGTGCCCGAGCACCGAGGCGAGCTCGGCTTCGGAATTCAGGTAGGTCAGCAGGCCGCGGTTGACGTAGACATAGCAGCAGCCGGTCGTGAACGCGTTGATGCTCTGATCGTCGAGCACGACGAACTTGAACTCGGCGTTCGGCAGATCGCTCTGCCGTGCGACGCGCTGGCCGATTTCCGCCACGTAGTCCTGGATGGCCTGATCGTCGTAGACGCCATAGGCCCTGATGATCTGTTCGTAGGCACGGCGGCCGGCCTCGGCCTCCCGCTGCAGCGCTTTCGGCACTCCGCTGACGGCGGGCGCGGCCGTGCCCGACGCAGCCGGCTTCGGGGCCGACTGGGCGCCAGCCCAACCCGACGTGAACAGCGTGGCGCCAGCGAGTGCGGCCAGCAGCAGTTTGCGCGACATCAGCAGCTTCCCCAGCCCCGACCGGTCAGGGCATACATCAATAGGATGGGGCCGCGGCGGCAGAAGTTCCAATCGCGCGCGGGCCCGCACACCGTGAGCGCAACGAAAAAGGCGCCCGAAGGCGCCTTCTCGTGACCGACCGGGCGTGACCGACCAGGTCGGTGCGACCGCAGCGGCGCCTCAGCGCGCGCCGGCTGCCGCGTACTTCTTGCGGAATTTGTCGACGCGACCGGCCGTGTCGACGATCTTCTGCTTGCCCGTATAGAACGGATGGCAGGCCGAGCAGACTTCGACGGCCAGGTCCTGGCCCAGCGTCGAGCGGGTCTCGAACTTGTTGCCGCAGCTGCAGCTGACCGTGATGCTCTTGTAGTCGGGGTGGATGCCGTCTTTCATGGTCGTGGTCTCGCCGCTGAAGCGGCTACGGGCAGGGAAAAAGGGCGCGCAGCATAGCGGCGGGCGGCGCCGGATACAAGCACCGTTTGCGCGACCCGGCCGCTGGCCGCCTTATCCACATTGGCTGTGGATAGTTCTGTGGAGCGGTGGCCAGCCCGGCGCGACATTTCATTGACTTGTAAACAAACCGTGTGATTGGTCAAATTCTGAACAAGTCGCTTTATCAAGATATTTCAATGACTTGCCGCGTACTGATTCCGCGTGACTGGCAGTTGAGCGCGTAATTGCCTCAATTTCGGTCACCGCTCCCGCCCTGTGCATAGATCGGGATTTTGCAGCCGCGAATCGCCTAAGTGCCTGTCGGCCATGGCGAAGTCGGGACGGCCGTCACGTCGTCCGGCAGGTACTCCACCAGCAGCTCGTTGAGAAAATGCAGGCCTCGCCCCGTCGGTCGGACCCGGCCGGCGCTGACCTCGAGCAGTCCGCGCTCGACCAGGCCGGCCGTGGCCGCGAGCGCGGCCCAGGACAGGCCGGTCGCACGCTGGAAGTCGTCGCTGTCGAAGCCCTCGACCAGGCGCAGCGCGTTCAGCAGGAACTCGAACGGACGCTGCGCCGCCGGCACTTCGGTCGACTGCAGCGTGACCGGATCGGCGAGATAGCGGCGCGGCTCGCGCGGCCGCGTCGTGCGCAGGATCCGCGGCAACGCGTTCCCGCCGGGCATGGTGAGCTTGCCGTGCGCGCCCGCACCGACGCCGAGGTAATCGCCGAAGCGCCAGTACGTCAGGTTGTGGCGGCAGCGCGCGCCGGCTCGCGCATATGCCGACACCTCGTAGCGCTCGAAACCGTGCGCGCCGAGCAGCTCCAGGCACTCGGTCAGCATCTGCTCAGTCGCATCGTCGTCGGGCAGGTCGTCGGGCGGGCAGCCGGCGAAGGTCGTGCCGGGCTCGAGCGTCAACTGATAGTGCGACAGGTGCGCGGGCTCGAGTTCGAGCGCCGCGGCGACGTCCGCGCGCGCCATCGCCAGCGTCTGGCCCGGCAGCGCATACATCAGGTCGACGTTGAAGTTCGACAGGCCCGCGGCGTGCAGCTCGGCGGCAGCGACGCGCGTCTCGTCGGCACTGTGGATGCGGCCGAGCACCGCCAGCTGCTGCGCGCCGAAACTCTGCGCACCGAGCGAGACGCGATTGACGCCGGCGGCACGATACTCGGCGAAGCGGCCGCGCTCGATCGTGCCGGGGTTGGCCTCCAGGGTGATCTCGCACTCCGGCGCAAACGTCAGTCGCGCGCGCGCCGCTTCCAGCCAGCGGCCGATCGCGTCCGGCGCGAACAGGCTCGGCGTGCCGCCGCCGAGGAACACGCTGGTGATCGGTCGCTGCGCCAGCGGCACCGCGGCGGGCGCGGCCTGCGCGAACCACTCGAGCTGCGCGTCGAGGTCGCGGCGCAACGCATCCAGGTAGGGATCGACGGGCAGCTCACCGCGCAGCGCGAACGAATTGAAGTCGCAGTACGGGCACTTCGCGACGCACCACGGAAAGTGCACATACAGCGCAAGCGGTGCGGGCAACGTCATGGCGGCGCGGGCAACGTCATGGCGGCGCGGCACGCAACTGCGCGAGCAGCTCGCGCAGCGCCGCACCACGGTGACTGCGCGCGTGCTTCGCGGCGGGTTCGAGCTCGGCAGCCGACAGCGCCGAGTTCGCATCGAGGAACACCGGGTCGTAGCCGAAGCCGCCGGCGCCGCGCGGCGCGTCGAGGATGCGCCCTTCCCAGCAGCCCTGCGCGAGCAGCGGCGCCGGATCATCGGCGCTGTGCACGAAGGCGATCACGCAGCGAAAGCGCGCCGTGCGCTGCGGCGCCGCCGTCGCGGCGAGCGCAGCGAGCAGCTTCGCGGTGTTCAGCGCATCGGTCGCGCCAGCGCCGGCATAGCGCGCCGAATACACGCCGGGCGCACCGCCCAGCGCGTCGACCTCGAGGCCCGAGTCATCGGCCAGCGCCGGCAGGCCGGTCAGGCCCGCTGCGTACCGCGCCTTCAGCAGCGCATTCGCCTCGAAGCTCGTGCCGGTCTCTTCCGGTGGCTCGATGCCGAACTGCGACTGCGGCAGCACGTCGAAGCCGCTGTCGCCGAGCAGCTGCTGGAACTCGGCCAGCTTGCCGCGATTGCCGGTCGCGAGCACGACCGGCCGGCGCGTTGCCGGCGGCAGATCGAGGTGCAGGAACTGGTTGAAGTCGCTGGCGACGTAGTCGCCAAACGTTGGGCCTGCGACAAAACCGCGCCGCCGGTACAGCGCGAGCGCTGGCTCGAACGCCGCGCCCGAGCCAGTCTCGAGGCTGAGCCGCGTGTAGCCACGCGCGCGCGCGACGTCGATCAGGTGCTCGAGCACGCGCGCCGCCACGCCGCGGCGCAGCCAGCCTGCGCGGGTGCGCATCGACTTGATCTCGCCGTGGCGCGCATCGAGCGCGCGCAGCGCACCCATGCCGACGACGACGTCGCCGTCCTGTGCCATGAACAGCATGATGTCGGGACGCTGCAGGCCGGACAGATCGAGCGCGTGCACATGACCGGGCGGCGAGTGCGCCTGCATGCCGTCCAGATGCGCGCGCAGCAGCTCGCGCAGCGACGGATGGGCGAAGTCTGCAACGCGGATCTGCATGGGCACGGGACTCCCGGGCGACCGGCCGTGGCTCAGGGTAGCCGCAAGGCCTCGAGCTGCAGCGCGAACAGGCGCTGGATGCCATTGGAGGCAAGGTCCAGCAGCGCATCGAGCTCGTGACGGCGGAACGCATGACCCTCGGCCGTGCCCTGCACTTCGACGAATGCGCCGCCATCCTTCATAACGACGTTCATGTCGGTCTCGGCTTGCGAATCCTCGATGTAATCGAGATCGAGCACGGGCGTGCCCGCGACGATGCCGACCGACACCGCGGCAATCTGCCCATGCAGCGGCGATGCCTTCAGCGCGCCGCGGCGTTGCAGCGCTGCGCAGGCATCGACCAGCGCGACATAGCTGCCCGTGATCGCGGCGGTGCGCGTGCCGCCATCGGCCTGCAGCACGTCGCAGTCGAGCGTGACCGTGCGTTCGCCAAGCGCGCCCAGATCGATGATCGCGCGCAGGCTGCGACCGATCAGCCGCTGGATTTCCTGCGTGCGGCCGCTCTGCTTGCCCTTGGCCGCTTCGCGCGCGGAACGCGTGTGGGTGGCGCGCGGCAGCATGCCGTATTCGGCGGTAACCCAGCCCTGGCCCTTGCCGCGCAGGAACCCAGGCACGCCGTCTTCGATGCTCGCCGTGCACAGCACGCGCGTGCCGCCGAACTCGACCAGCACGGAACCTTCGGCGTGGCGCGTGAAACTGCGCTCGAAGCGCACGGCGCGCAGCTCGTCGGCGCCGCGGCCGCTGGGCCGCGTGCCCGCCACGATCTTCGGCGCGCTGCTCATAGACCCAGCCAGCGCAGTGTGACGCCGGTGGTGTTGTCGCTGGCCGCGCCGTTGGCCTTGATCGCCGCGGCACCGAGCGCGGCGAGCGATTCGCGCAGCGTCGGCCCGGCGCCGAGTCGCGCCGGGAAAGCCCCTGCGATCGCATCGTCGTCGAGCCCGCCCCACAGGCCGTCGGAGCAGACCAGCAGCACGTCGTCGGCCTGCAGCTTGCGGCGCGTCGTGATCGTCATCTCGGGCAGCATGTATTCACCACCGATGCAGCACTCGACGAAATTGCGCATCGGGTGCTGCTGCGCCTGATCCTCGTTGATCAGGCCCTCGCGGATCAGGAACTCGACGTGGCTGTGATCGCGGGTGCGCTCGATGACGCGGCCGCCGCGCAGGCGATAGATGCGGCTGTCGCCGATGTGCGCCCAGTAGGCCGAATCGCCCTGCACGACGCAGGCCGCGCAGGTCGCGCGCGGCCGCTGCTCGAGCGGCAGCGAACCCCCGAGTGCGACGACCGCATCGTGGGCGCGGCCCAGTTGCAGGTGCAGGAAACCCAGCGGATCGAGCATCGGCTGCTGCGTCTGCCAGAAGGACTCGACCAGCAGTTTCGCCGCCGCCTCGGCCGCCAGCGCGCCGTCCGCGTGTCCGCCCATGCCGTCGATCACCACCAGCAGCGCGGATTTCTCCGACACCGCGACGGCGCAGCGATCCTGGTTGTCTTCCCGCCCGCCGATCAGGCTGAGGTCTGCATAGTCGACGCGCAAGTTGTCGTCCCGATTCGCTAAACTGCCGCGCTTTATAGCACGAAGCACGACCGCGACCGGCGGATCGCGCCGCAAATTGGGGGCACTGTGATCACGAGCATGACGGGTTTCGCGCGCCGCGAGCTGGACAGCCCGATAGGCCAGCTCGTCTGCGAACTGCGCAGCGTCAATCACCGCTTCCTCGAGGCGGGGTTTCGCCTGCCGGAAGAACTGCGCGCACTCGAGACCGAGCTGCGACAACGGCTCGGCGTGGCGCTCAAGCGCGGCAAGGTCGACTGCACGATGCACCTGCGGCCCGCCGCCGCCGGCGCGCGCGCGCTACAGCTCGACCCGGCGGCGCTCGCGCGCGTGCTCGAAGCCGTGCGCGACGTATCGCAACAGCTGCCCGCGCAGCACAGCGTCGATGTCATGGAAGTGCTGCGCTGGCCCGGCGTCGTGCGCGATGATCCGATCGACAGCGACAGCCTGTTCGACGCGGCGCGCCGGCTGTTCGACGCCACCGTCGCCGACCTGGCCGCCGCGCGCGGCCGTGAGGGCGAGCGTCTCGCCGAGCTGATCGAACAGCGTTGCGCCGCGCTTGGCGACATCGTCGCGCAACTGCGCGCCAAGGCCCCCGAGCTGCAGACGCGCGTGCGGACGCGGCTGGCCGACAAGATCGCCGACCTCGCGACCCAGGTCGACCCCGAGCGTTTCGAGCAGGAAGTCGTGCTGCTGCTGCAGCGCCTCGATGTCGCCGAGGAACTCGACCGGCTCGCCGGCCACATCGAGGAAACGCGCCACGTCATGCGCTCGGGCGAACCCTCGGGCCGAAAGCTCGACTTCCTGATGCAGGAGCTGAACCGCGAGGCGAACACGCTGAGTTCGAAGTCGCAGGAACTCGACACGACGCGGCTCGCGGTCGAGATCAAGGTGCTGATCGAGCAGATGCGCGAGCAGGTGCAGAACATCGAATAGCGGCGCCTGTCGCGTTCGCGCAGGAGTGACCTGACAGACTTCGTCGCGTTTTCCTACGCCGCACCGCGGCAAGCGCGTGCGCGCGCCCGAGGTTTCAAAGTGGGAAGCTCGAAGCTTCTCCTGCGTCGACACCTGACGCCGGAATCCGGAGACGCGGACCATGGACAAGCACCCCCACGCCGAGCCACCCGCCGGCGTGGCAGGCGTCGCCGTCTACACCTGCCCGATGCACCCGGAGATCCGCCAGGACCAGCCCGGCGACTGTCCCAAGTGCGGCATGGCGCTCGAGCCCGTAACGCCGAAGCTGGATGACGACGCCAACCCGAAGCTGGCGGACTTCTCGCGCCGCTTCTGGTGGACCCTGCCACTGACGGTGGTGGTCACGGTGCTGGCGATGTTCGGGCACGGACTCGGCTGGCTGGCCATGGACACGCAAAGCTGGCTCGAGCTGGTGCTGACGCTGCCCATCGTGCTGTGGGCCGGCTGGCCGTTCTTCATGCGCGGCGCGCGTTCCATCGTGAACCGCAGCCCCAACATGTGGACGCTGATCAGCCTGGGCACCGGTTCGGCATTCGTCTACAGCGTGGTGGCCACGGTCGCGCCGCAGGTGTTCCCGGATTCCTTCATCTCGATGGGCCGCGTGGCCGTCTACTTCGAGGCGGCAGCCGTGATCATCTCGCTGACGCTGCTGGGTCAACTGCTGGAGCTGAAGGCGCGCGCGCAAACGTCGGCGTCGATCAAGTCGCTGCTGGGCCTGGCCCCCAGGACGGCGCGACGCATCGCAGCGGACGGAACGGAACAGGACATCCCGCTGGCGCACGTGCATGTCGGCGACAAGCTGCGCGTGCGTCCTGGCGAGAAAGTGCCCGTTGACGGCGTGGTGGTCGAAGGCAGCAGCGCGCTCGACGAGTCGATGCTGACCGGCGAGCCGCTGCCGGTGACCAAGCGCGTGGGCGACAGGCTGATCGGCGCCACGCTGAACACCAGTGGCGCACTGGTCATGCGGTCCGAGCACGTCGGTTCGGCCACGGTGCTGTCGCAGATCGTGCAGATGGTGGCGCTCGCGCAGCGCTCACGCGCGCCGATGCAGCGCATGGCCGACGTCGTGGCCGGGTACTTCGTCTATGGCGTCGTCGGCGCCGCGGCGTTGACGTTCCTCGGCTGGGGCCTGTTCGGGCCCGAGCCCAGCTGGGTCTTCGGACTCATCAATGCCGTGGCGGTGCTGATCATCGCCTGCCCCTGCGCGCTGGGCCTGGCCACGCCGATGTTCATCATGGTCGCCACCGGCCGGGGCGCCACGCA
>JBIITU010000118.1:0-8606 GCA_044340335.1 Steroidobacteraceae bacterium | reverse complement strand
ACTCGCTGCGGGCTCAAGGTGTCCCGCGGCAAGGATCAACTGATCGCGTTCGGCGAGAACATGCCACTCGACCTGTTGTTCGTCCGCGACGACGATATCCCGGATCTCGTCCAGGAAGATGTTTGCGATCTGGGCCTGGTCGGCCTCAACGTGCTCGAGGAAAAGCGCCTCGAGCTGGCCGCGCGCGGCGCCAAGGCCAGCTTCCAGGTGCTGCGCGAGCTCGACTTCGGTCGCTGCCGCCTGTCGATCGCGATGCCGGAAGGCGCGCCCTATGACGGCGCCGATTCGCTGCGCGGCAAGCGCATCGCGACCACGTACCCCTTCATGCTGGCGCGCTTCCTCGGCGAACGCGGCATCAACGCGGAGATCGTCACGCTGTCGGGCGCCGTCGAGATCGCGCCGCGCCTCGGGCGCGCCGACGCGATCTGCGACCTCGTGTCGACAGGGTCGACGCTGCTCGCCAACCGGCTGCGCGAGGTCGAGACGGTGCTCGAGAGCCACGCCGTGCTGATCCGCACGCCCCTGCCGCTGACACCGATCAAGGATGAATGGGTCGAACGCCTGCTGATGCGCATCGATGGCGTGCAGCAGGTCAAGGAAAGCAAATACATCATGCTGCATGCGCCGCGGTCGGCGCTGGCGGCGATTCGCAGCCTGCTGCCCGGCAGCGAATCGCCGACCGTGATCCCGCTCGAAGGGCATCCGGACAAAGTGGCCATCCATGCGGTCTGTCGCGAGACGGTATTCTGGGAAACGCTCGAAAGCCTGAAGAAGGCGGGAGCCAGCGCAGTGCTCGTGCTGCCTGTCGAGAAGATGCTGGCCTGATCGTGAGCATGAGAGCATGAAGACCCTCGTCTGGAGCGACCTTGACGACGCGGCGCGGCGAGACGCGCTCGCCCGCCCACAAGCCAGTGAGCGCGGCAGCATCCATGACAGCGTGCGCGCGACCGTGGCAGCCGTGCGGCTGCGCGGCGACGCGGCCGTGCGCGAGTTCACGGCGCGCTTCGATGGCGTCGAGATCGACGCGCTGCGCGTCGACAAACGCGACTTCGCGCGTGCACGCGCCGCCGTGTCCATAGACCACATTCGCGCGCTCGAACGCGCGATCGGCAACATTCGCCGCTTCCACGAGGCGCAGAAGCTGTCGCCCATCGTCGTCGAGACTTCACCGGGCGTGGTCTGCGAGCGGATCGTGCGACCGATCGCGTCCGTGGGGCTCTATGTGCCGGCAGGCAGCGCGCCGCTGCCATCTGCACTGATCATGGCGGCCGTGCCGGCACTGATCGCGGGTTGCCCGCAGCGCATCCTGTGCTCCCCGCCAGACACCGACGGCAAGGTCCATGCGGCCATCCTGGTCGCGGCCGACCTGTGCGAGATCGACACGGTGTTCCGTATCGGCGGTGCGCAGGCCGTCGCCGCGATGGCCTATGGCACCGAATCCGTGCCCAAGGTCGACAAGATCTTCGGGCCCGGCTCCGCCTGGGTCACGGCCGCCAAGCAGATCGTCGCGACGGACGCCGGCGGCGCGGCCCTCGATCTGCCAGCGGGTCCGTCCGAAGTGCTCGTGATCGCGGACGCTTCGGCCCGCGCCGATTTCGTGGCAGCCGATCTGCTCGCCCAGGCGGAGCACGACCGACTGTCGCAGGCGATCCTCGTCACCGATCACGCACCGCTCGCCGCGGCGGTCATGCTCGAGGTGGAACGCCAGATGGCCGCGCTGTCGCGCCGCGAGATCCTCGCCGAGTCGATCGCCAACAGCCGCGCGATCGTGGTCGGCGACATCGCCGAGGCGATCGAGGTGTCGAATCGCTACGCGCCGGAACACTTGCTGCTGCAGGTCGCCGAGCCGCGGCGCTGGCTCGGCAAGATCGCGCACGCGGGCTCGGTATTCCTGGGTCACTGGACACCCGAGCCGATGGGCGACTACTGCTCCGGCACCAACCACGTGTTGCCGACCTACGGCTATGCACGCGCGTACAGCGGGCTGTCACTGCTGGATTTCACGAAGCGCATTACCGTGCAGGAGCTGTCGGCGCACGGCCTGCGCGATCTCGGCCCCACCGCCGCCAGCCTCGCCGATCTCGAAGGCCTCGATGCGCATGCAGAAGCGGTGCGGCTGCGGCTGCGCGAACTCGACGCATGATGCAACCTCTCGCCACGAACGATCCGCTGCAGCTTGCGCGCCCGGACATCCTCGCGCTGAAGCCCTACTCGCACGCGAGCTGGAACCCGGCCCTGGAGCGTTTGCACGCCAATGAACTGCCGTGGCGCGTGCACGGCGATCAGTCGCTGGCGGGGCTCAACCGCTACCCGGAGCCACAGCCCGCCGCACTCGTGCAGCGGCTCGCGGACCTCTATGGCGCCGAGCCACAGCAGCTGCTGGTCGGACGCGGCAGCGATGAAGGCATCGACCTGCTGACGCGGGCGTTCTGCCGGGCGGGCGAGGATGCGGTGCTGATCTGCCCTCCCACCTTCGGCATGTACGCGGTAGCGGCAAGAATCCAGGGCGCGGGCGTCGTCGAGGTGCCGCTCGTGGCGGCGCGCGGGTTCGCACTCGATGTCGATGCCATCGTCACGCGGCTGGCCGGCGTCAAGCTCGTTTACCTGTGCACGCCGAACAACCCGACTGGCAACGCTATCGATCCGGCCGCCATCGAGCAGGTGATACGCGCGACCGCAGGTCGCGCGCTGGTCGTGATCGACGAGGCGTATGGCGAGTTCTGCGCGGCGCCCAGCTGGGTCGCGCGCATCGGCAGCGACCCGCATGTCGTCGTGCTGCGCACGCTGTCCAAGGCCCATGGGCTTGCCGGTGCGCGAATCGGCAGTGTGATCGCCGCGCCGGCCGTGATCGCCCTGCTGCGGCGGATCATCCCGCCCTATGCGCTCGCGCAACCGACCGTCGAGGCAGCGCTCGCGGCGCTGGAACCGGCGCAACTCGAGATCATGCGACTGCGCCGCGACGACATCCTGCGCGAGCGCGACGTTGTTGCAGCCGCACTGGCCCGCAAGGCATGCGTGCGCCGCGTGCTGCCGAGCGCGGCGAACTTCGTGCTGGTCGAGTTCGACGATGCCGCCAGCGCATTCGAACGCATCGCCGGCGCCGGTCTGATCGTGCGCGACTTCCGCGGCCTGATGGGCGTGGGCGAGGCGCTGCGGATCACGATCGGCACGCCGGAACAGAATTCACGCATGCTGGGATGCCTGACATGAAAGTCGTTTTCGTCGATCGCGACGGCACGCTCGTCGAGGAGCCGCCCGACGAGCAGGTCGATGCGCTGCACAAGATCCGCTTCATGCCGGGCGTGTTCGCAGCCCTGACGCAACTTCGCGATGCCGGCTACCGCTTCGCGATCGTGACCAACCAGGATGGCCTGGGTACCGCCAGCTTTCCGACCGAGAACTACGAACGGGCGCAGGGCTTCATCGTCAACGCGTTCGCGAGCCAGGGCATCGTGTTCGACGCCGTGTTCGTCTGCCCTCACTTCCGCGCCGACGGCTGCGACTGCCGCAAGCCCTCGACGAAGCTCGTCACGGACTGGGTGCGGGACCACGGAGTCGACCTCGCCGCCAGCGCGATGATTGGCGATCGCGACACCGATCTCGAGTTCGCCGCGCGCCTTGGCGTGCGCGGCCTGCGCGTGTTGCGCGACGGCCCGGCCGACACTGCCTGGCCGGCGATCGTGCAGGCGCTGCTGGCGCGGCGCGCGACGGTCGAGCGGCGCACGAAGGAAACCAGCATCGTCGTGCGGGTCGATCTCGACAGCCCGGGGCCGCAGCAGATCTCGACCGGTATCGGCTTCTTCGATCACATGCTCGAGCAGATCGGCCGGCACGGCGGCTTCGCGCTCGACCTGCAATGCCAGGGCGACCTGCACATCGATGAGCACCACACCATCGAGGACTGCGCGCTCGCGCTTGGCGAAGCGCTGCGCAAGGCGCTCGGCGACAAGCGCGGCATCCAGCGATATGGCTTCCTGCTGCCGATGGACGAAGCCCGCGTGCAGGTCGCGATCGACCTGTCCGGCCGCGCCTACGCGGTGTTCGAGGGTACGTTCGGGCGCGAGCAGGTCGGCGGGCTGCCGAGCGAACTCGTGCCGCACTTCTTCCGCTCGCTGGGCGAGTCACTGGGCGCTGCGATCCACGTCAAGGTCGAGGGCGACAACACGCACCACATGATCGAAGCCTGCTTCAAGGGGGTTGGCCGCGCGCTGCGCCAGGCCTTCAAGCGCGAGCAGGGCGACATCCCTTCGACCAAGGGCGTGCTGTGACTGCCGACGTCGTCATCGTCGACTCCGGCGGCGCCAACCTCGCCTCGTTGAGCCACGCACTAGAGAGGCTGGGCGCGCACTCGCGGGTCAGCGACGACGCGGTCGTCATCGCGGCCGCCGCGCGCGTGCTGGTGCCGGGCGTGGGTTCGGCGCTGAACGCGATGCAGCGCCTGCGGGCCCGGGGGCTCGATCGACTGCTGCCCACCTTGCGTCAACCCGTGCTGGGCATCTGCCTCGGCATGCAGCTGCTGTTCGAGCGCTCGGAGGAAGGCGACACCGCCTGCCTCGGCATCCTGCCCGGCAACGTGCAACGCCTTGCCCCCGGCCCTGGCCTGCCCGTGCCGCACATGGGCTGGAACTCGCTGACCGTGCGCCGCGACGATCCGCTGCTGGCGGGCATCGGCGCCGACGACTGGTTCTACTTCGTGCACAGCTACGCTGTCAGGCCGAACGCGGCCACCCTCGCCTGCGCGAGCTACGGGGCAGACCTTGCGGCCGTGGTGCGGCGCGAGAACTTCTGGGGCGCGCAGTTCCATCCCGAGCGCTCGAGCGTGGCGGGCGCCAGACTGCTCGCCAATTTCCTGACGCTCTGACCCGGAGGCCACTGATGCGCCTGATACCTTCGATTGACCTGCGCGGCGGCCGCTGCGTGCGCCTGCTGCGCGGCGACTTCGCCGCGGAAACCCAGTACGACTATGAGCCGCACGAACTGCTGGCGCGCTATCGCGCCCTCGGAGCGACCTGGCTGCACATCGTCGACCTGGACGGCGCGCGCGACGGCAGGCTCGCGAATCGCGATGTCATCGTGTCGCTCGCCAGCCAGAAGGCGGTCAACCTTCAGGTCGGGGGCGGATTGCGCGCGCTGGCAGTCGTCGACGACCTGCTGCGCCAGGGCGTCGATCGCGCCGTGATCGGCAGCGCCGCCATCGAGCAGCCGGCGGAAGTCGCAGGCTGGCTATCGCGCTTCGGGGCGGAGCGCATCTGCCTCGCGCTCGACGTGCGGCTCGATGCGAGCGGGACTCCGCTGCTGCAGACACGGGGTTGGACCCAGGGCACCCAGCGCACGCTATGGGAGGTCGTCGAGGGATTCCTGCCCGCTGGCCTCAAGCACGTGCTGTGCACCGACGTCGATCGCGATGGCGCGCTCGAGGGACCGAACACCGACCTGTATGCCGAAGCGCTGCGCCGCTATCCGCAGATCGAGTGGCAGGCGTCGGGTGGCGTGCGCGACGCGCGCGATCTCGCGGCGCTGGACGCGCTCGGCATGGCGGCGGCGGTCAGCGGCAAAGCACTGCTCGAGCAGCGCATGACGGCGGCGGAACTCGCGCCGTTCCTCGGCTGAAAGATGCTCGCGCGCCGCATCATTCCCTGTCTCGATGTCCGCGATGGCCAGGTCGTCAAGGGCGTGAGGTTCCGCGACCATCGGGTCGTCGGCGACATCATCGAACTCGCCCAGCGCTATCGCGACGAGGGCGCCGATGAGCTCGTGTTCTACGACATCACCGCGAGCCCGGAGGGCCGCTCCGTCGATCGCGGCTGGATCGCGCGCATTGCCGCGATCCTCGACATCCCGTTCTGCGTGGCCGGCGGCATTCGCTCGGTGGCGGATGCCGAGGCGATCCTGAATGCCGGCGCCGAGAAGATCTCGGTCAACTCACCCGCACTGGCCGATCCAGCCCTGATCGACCGGCTGGCGGAACGTTTCGGCGCACAGTGCGTCGTGGTGGGCATCGACAGCGAAACGACCCCGTCCGGATGGCGCGTGCATCAGTTCACGGGCGACCCAGACCGCGCCCGCGACAGCGGCCGTGACACCCTGCAGTGGGTACGCGAAGTGCAGGCCCGCGGCGCAGGCGAGATCGTGCTGAACTGCATGGCCAGCGATGGCGTGCGGCGCGGCTACGATCTCAAGCAGCTGCGCGCGGTCCGCGCCG
Organism: Steroidobacteraceae bacterium; assembly: GCA_044340335.1. GTDB lineage: Bacteria > Pseudomonadota > Gammaproteobacteria > Steroidobacterales > Steroidobacteraceae > UBA964. Next base: position 2,404 of record JBIITU010000118.1, on the reverse strand, counting down.
TGTGCGAAGTGCCGCTGGTTGCTTCCGGCGGTGCCGGCGCAGTCGAGCATTTCGTCGACGTCTTCAACACCGCGGGGGTCGATGCCGCCCTTGCGGCGAGCGTGTTCCACAGCGGCGCGATCGCCATTCCGGCGCTCAAGCGACAACTGACCGCCGCCGGCATCGTCGTGCGCCCGCCGACGGCGGCGGCCGGAGAGCTCCGATGATCCACAGCGAAGCCGACATCGCCCGCCTCGATTTCGACAAGACCGGCGGACTGCTGCCGGCCATCGTTCAGCACGCCGATACGGGCGCGGTGCTGATGCTCGGCTACATGAACGCGCAGGCCCTCGCGACCACGGTGACGCGCCGGCGCGTCGTGTTCTGGAGCCGCTCGAAGCAGCGGCTGTGGGAGAAGGGCGAGACCTCGGGCCATTCCCTCGACGTGGTTGCCATACATGAAGACTGCGATCAGGACGCGCTGCTGGTGCTTGCCCGACCTGCCGGCCCGGTCTGTCACACGGGCACCGCGACCTGCTTCGGCGACGGCCCGCTGACCCGCGCCGAGGCGCTGGGTTTCCTCGGCCAGCTCGAGCAGGTCATCGAGCAGCGCATCAGCGCCGGCGACGCAACCAGCTACACCGCTCGCCTGTTCAACGAAGGCACGCGTCGGCTCGCCCAGAAGGTCGGTGAAGAAGGCGTCGAAGTCGCGCTGGCCGCAGTCACGGACGACGATGCCGCACTGGTCAACGAATCAGCCGATCTGCTGTTTCACCTGGCAGTGCTGCTGCGCGGCCGCGGCCTGTCATTGGAGAATGTCGCGGCCGAACTCGCGGCCCGCCACCGCGCGCGCGGCTAGAGCGCGATTTCCACGGCCGGGTCGCGCAGGTTGTAGCGGCTGCTCATCGCAGCGCCGTAGGCACCCGCTGTCGCGATCAGCAGCACATCGCCTTCGCGGGTCAGCGGCAACAGGCGATCGTGGCCGAGATAGTCGCCGGTCTCGCAGATCGGGCCCACGACATTGATGAGCTCGGTCGCCGGCTCGTCGAGCTGGCTGAGGTTGTGGATCTCGTGAAAGGCGCCATACAGCGCGGGGCGAATCAGCGAGTTCATGCCGGTCGCGATGCCCACGTAGCGCACGTCACCCTTGGACTTGAGTTGCGTGACGCGTGCCAGCAGCACGCCGGCTTCAGCGACGATGTAGCGGCCGGGCTCCAGCCAAAGCTCGATCGGCCCAAGCACGCGGCGCAGGGCCGCCAGCCGCTCCTCGAGCTTGTCGAGGTCGAACGGCTGCTTGCCGCCCCGGTCGGGCACGCCGAGCCCACCACCCAGATCGAGCACCCGCACCCGCGGGAAACGCTGCGCCACGTCGCGCAGCACGTCGGCCGTGCGCGACCATGTGTCGACGTCGAAGATGCCACTGCCGACATGCGCGTGCAGGCCGGTGATCTCGGCGCCCGCGGCACGCGCAAGGTGCGCAAGCTCGTCGGCTTCCTCGGCGGGAATGCCGAACTTGGAATGCGTGCCGCCGGTGCGCACATGCTGGTGATGACCGCGTCCGGACCCGGGATCGATGCGCGCGAAGATCGAACGGCCCGCGAACAGCTCGGGCCATTGCGACAGCACGTAAAGGTTGTCGACCGTGACCTGCACGCCGCGCGCCAGCGCCCACTCGTACTCGGCGCGCGGCGCAAAGTTCGGCGTGTACAGGATGGTGGCTGGATCCAGCGCCGGCAGGGCCGTGAGCGCCGCTTCGATCTCGCCGCGCGACACGCACTCGATGCCGAGGCCTGCGGCATGGGCAGCGCGCAGCAAGGCGGGGTGCGGGTTCGCCTTCATCGCGTACAGCGCGCGACCCAGCGACGGCAGCGACCGGATCGCCGTGGCGCGCGCCGTGACCACCGACGTGTCGTAGACGTAGCAGGCGTCGCGCGATTCGAGCTGCGCCAACAGCTCCGCGCGACGCGTCAGCCACCACGGCGCGCTGTCTGCGGTAACCGATGCCGCAGGCTTGCGGCCCATCAGCTGATCCCAGGTCGGGCCGAGCGCACCGCCAGCGCGCACCGGCGCGACCAGCAACTCGTGCAACTCTTCGACCAGGCGATCGCCCTGCTCTTCGTCGACGACGAACGTGAAGTTCAGGTCGTTCGCGGCCTGGCTGACCAGGTAAATGCGCTGCTCTTCGAACAGTGCCAGCGCGTCGCCGAGCTGATGCAGGATGGCCCGGATATTGCGCCCGACCAGACTGACCGATGCGCAAGGTCCGATGACCTGCACGCGGCACACTTTCGCGAGCCCTTCGACCAGACGATCGAGCGAGGCCTGGTCCAGCGTGTTGGCCTGCGGATCGAGCGACACCGTGACGGTGGTTTCAGACGTCGAAACGAGATCGACCGACATGCCGCACTGCTTGAAGATGGCGAAG
>JBIITU010000117.1:0-8627 GCA_044340335.1 Steroidobacteraceae bacterium | reverse complement strand
CAGTCGTGGCGAGCCGGTGATCATCGCGACCTGGGAAAGTGCGCAACGCCCGCCTGAAGTGGTGCGCATCGATCCGGCGGGCGGTTCGCATCGCGAACTGACGAATTTCACGGCAGCGCGCCTTGCGGGGCTCGACCTGCCGGCGGTCGAGCATTTCTGGTTCACGAGCCAGCGCGGGCGTCGCATCCATAACCTGCTGGTGCGGCCGCCGGGTTTCGATCCGAACAAGAACTATCCGCTGTTCAACGTCATTCACGGCGGCCCGCATTCGATGTGGCGCGACCAGTGGGTGCTGCGCTGGAACTATCACCTGCTGGCTGCGCGTGGCCACGTGCTGGTGCTGACGAATTACACCGGCTCCACCGGCTTCGGTGAAGCTTTCGCGCAGGCAATCCAGGGTGATCCGCTGCGCACGCCCGGCGACGAGCTCAACGCAGCGGCCGACGCCGCCATCGCGAAGTTTCCGTTCATCGATGGCCTGCGCCAGTGCGCTGGTGGCGCCAGCTATGGCGGGCATCTGGCGAACTGGTTGCAGGGCACGACGACCCGTTACCGCTGCCTGGTCAGCCATGCGGGGCTGGTCAATCTCGAAGCGCAGTGGGGCACCAGTGACGTGGTCTACTCGCGTGAGATCAACAATGGCGGACCGGTCTGGGAGCAGGGCCCGGTCTGGCGCGAGCAGAACCCGATTCGCTACGCCGGCCAGTTCGCTACGCCGACGCTGGTTACCATCGGCGAGCAGGATTTCCGCGTCCCCTTGAACAACGTGCTGGAGTACTGGACGGCGTTGCAGCGGCGACAGGTGCCGAGTCGGCTGGTCGTTTATCCGACCGAGAATCACTGGATCCTCGGCGGGGAGAACAGCCGCCTGTTCTACCGGGAAGTGCACGACTGGCTGGATCGCTGGCTGGGGCCGCCGAGCCAGAACTGACGCGCGTGGCCGCCGGTGAAACGGCGTTTGTGTGCCGGCGGCAATTCGCTTACAATCTCGCACCCCGCGCGGGCCCTCGGACCGCAGGAGGGGTCAGTTCGCAAGAGCTGGCCGGAAGTGCTTGATTTCAAAAGCCCCCCGAGGGGCTTTTTTATTTTGGGACGCAGTATTCCGGGAGCGGCGATGGCGGTGGCGGTATTGCGGGATCGACTGATCGCGCTGATCGAGCCGGTCGTCGAGCAATTGGGCTACGAACTGGTGGACGTGGAATGGGTCACGGGTACTGGCGGTGGCGTCGTGCGGGTCTATATCGACCAGCCCGAGGCAGCGCTGGGCCACATCGGCATCGAGGACTGCGAGCGGACCAGCCGACAGGTCTCGGCGCTGCTCGATGAGGACGATCCGGTGCCGGGCAACTATTCGCTCGAGGTGTCGTCGCCGGGTTTCGACCGGGTGTTGCGCTTGCCGCGCCACTACGGCCGGTTCGTGGGCCAGAGGGTGCGGGTGGAATTGCGTGTTGCGCGGGCCGGCAGGCGGCGTTACACGGGCGAGTTGATGCAGGTTAACGCAGACGGCATCGAGATCGAGGTGGACCAGTTGCCGGTCCTGATCGGCTTCGATGAGATCGAGAAGGCCAGGCTGGTGGGCTGAACCCACCGCGGCGGAGGAAAGATGGAAAAGACGAACAAAGAAATCCTGATGGTGGTCGACGCCGTATCCAACGAGAAGGGCGTGGACAAGGAGATCATTTTCGAGGCGCTGGAAGCGGCGCTGGCCTCCGCGACGCGCAAGAAACATGGCGAGGAATGGGACGTTCGCGTCGCCATCAATCGCAAGACCGGCGACTACGACACGTTCCGTCGCTGGAAGGTGTTCGCCGACGACTCGAAAGAGCTGGAAACGCCGGAGCACGAGCTGCGCTTCGATGACGCCATCGACATCGACAAGAACGCCGTCATCGGTGGTTTCGTCGAGGAGCCGATGGAGTCGGTGGGGTTCGGGCGCATTGCCGCCCAGCAGGCCAAGCAGGTCATCGTGCAGAAGGTGCGCGAGGCGGAGCGGGCGCAGGTCGTCGATGCCTACAAGGACCGCGTCGGTTCGCTGGTCAGCGGTGTCGTCAAGCGCGTCGATCGCAACGGTATTTTCGTCGACCTCGGGGGCAACGCCGAGGGCTTCGTCGCCCGCACGGACATGATCCCGCGCGAACTCGTCAAACCCCAGGACCGCATCAAGGCCTTCCTGCGCGAGGTCCGCTCGGAACCGCGCGGCCCGCAGCTGTTCCTGACTCGCGCGGCCCCGGAATTCCTGATCGAACTGTTCAAGCTCGAGGTGCCGGAAGTGGGCCAGGGGTTGATCCAGATCCTCGGTGCGGCGCGCGATGCAGGCGTGCGCGCCAAGATCGCGGTGCGCAGCAACGACCCGCGCATCGATCCGGTCGGCGCCTGCGTCGGCATGCGCGGTTCGCGCGTGCAGGCGGTCTCCAACGAGATCGCCGGCGAGCGCGTCGACATCATCCCGTTCAACGACAATCCGGCCCAGTTTGTCATCAACGCGATGTCGCCGGCCGAGGTCATGTCGATCGTCGTCGATGAAGACTCGCACAGCATGGACATCGCCGTGTCGGAGGAAAAGCTGTCGCAGGCGATCGGTCGCGGCGGCCAGAACATCCGCCTCGCGAGCCAGCTGACCGGCTGGGACCTGAACGTCATGACCGAGTCCGATGCCGAGGCCAAGAGCGAGACCGAGGCGCGCGCGCTGGTCGAGAACTTCATGAAGGCGCTGGACGTGGACGAAGACGTCGCGACCATCCTCGTGCAGGAAGGCTTCTCGACGGTCGAGGAAATCGCCTATGTGCCGCAGTCCGAGCTGTCGGGCATAAGCGAGTTCGACGAGGACATGGTCAAGGAGCTTCGCAATCGCGCGCGCGACGTGCTGCTGACGCAGGCGATCGCCAGCGAGGAGAGCCTCGAATCGCAGCTGCCGGCCGACGATCTGCTGCTGCTCGAGGGCATGCAGCCGGATCTCGCGCTCGCGTTGGCGCGGCGCGGCGTGCGCACCCGCGATGACCTGGCCGACCAGGCGATCGATGATCTGATGGACATTCAGGGCCTGACGCCGGAAGAAGCCGGCAAGCTCATCATGAAAGCGCGCGAGCACTGGTTCGCGGAGGGACGTGGCTGATGGCTGACGTAACCGTTGCCCAGTTCGCCGAGGTCCTCAAGGTCCCGGTCGATAAACTGCTTGCCCAGCTCGATCAGGCTGGCATCAAGGTCGAGGGCCCGAACGCTCGGGTCAGCGAGGAAGCCAAGCTCGAGTTGCTGACGCATCTGCGTCGCAGCCATGGGCAGGCTGAAGAAGCGCGGGCTGCGTCCAGCGCGCCGCGCAAGATCACGCTGCAGCGCAAGACCCAGAGCGAGCTGAAGCTGCCCGGCGGCGCCGGCCGCTCGCGCACCGTCAACGTCGAGGTGCGCGTCAAGCGCACGTATGTCAAGCGCGAGGTGCTCGAGGAGCAGGTCAAGTCGCAGCAGGACGAAATCGACGCCAAGAAGCGCGAGGTCGAGGAACTGGCCCAGGCGGAACGTGACCGCGCCGAAGCCGAGCGACGCGAATCGGAGCGCATCGAGGCGGAGAACCGCCGTCGCGTCGAGGAAGAGGCGCAGTCGCGGCGCGCTGCCGAAGATGCGCGTCGCGCCGCCGAGCAGCAGGCCCGCGACGATGCCGAGCGCGAAAGCAGTCGGCGCAAGACTGCAGAGACGACCCAGGCCCGCGCACCGGAGACGCGGCCTCGCGCCGTTGAACCGGCGCCGGTCGCGGCCACCGAAGCCGACAAGCGGAACACGAAGTACGGCCGCGCCGAGCTGCATGTCGCGGGCGACGTCAGCTCGCGATTGAAGAAGCGGCGCCGCGTGCATGATCGTCGTGCGCCTGTCGGTGTCGAAGCGAGGCACGGTTTCGAGCTGCCGGTGACGCCGGTCAAGCGCGAAGTGGCGATCGGCGAGACGATCACGCCGCAGGAGCTGGCGCAGAAGATGGCCGTCAAGGCGACCGAAGTCGTCAAGGTCATGTTCGGCATGGGCGTCATGGCGACGATCAACCAGCCGATCGATCAGGACACGGCGGTGCTGGTGGTCGAGGAGATGGGTCATACGCCCAAGCTCCTGAAGGAGAACCAGCTCGAGGACGATCTTCAGGACGGGGAGACCAGCCCGGAGGAATACAGGCCGCGTCCGCCCGTCGTGACCGTCATGGGTCACGTCGATCATGGCAAGACCTCGCTGCTCGACTACATTCGCGAAGCGAAGGTCGCCGCTGGCGAAGCGGGCGGCATCACGCAGCACATCGGCGCTTATCACGTCGAAACACCGCGTGGCATCGTCACCTTCCTCGATACGCCCGGCCATGCCGCATTCACGGCGATGCGCGCGCGCGGCGCCAAGGCGACCGACGTGGTCGTGCTGGTGGTCGCCGCTGACGATGGCGTCATGCCGCAGACGATCGAGGCCGTGCAGCACGCGAAGGCAGCCGGCGTGCCGATCGTCGTGGCCGTCAACAAGATGGACAAGCCCGACGCGGACCCCGATCGGGTGCGCACGGAGTTGTCGCAGCACGAAGTGATCTCCGAGGAGTGGGGCGGCGACACGATCTTCGTGCCGGTGTCTGCCAAAACCGGCAGCGGCATCGACAAGCTGCTCGACGCGATCCTGCTGCAGTCGGAAGTGCTCGAGCTGCGTGCCCCCGAGAGTGGGCGGGCCGCAGGCCTGATCATCGAGTCGTCGATCGAAAAGGGTCGCGGTGCCGTCGCAACGGTGCTCGTCAAGAAGGGCACGCTCAAGATGGGCGATCCGATCATTGCCGGCCAGGAGTTCGGTCGCGTGCGCGCGATGTTCGACGAGACCGGAAAGCCCGTGAGCGAGGCCCGGCCGTCCATGCCGGTCGTCGTGCTGGGCCTGTCGGGGTCCCCGAATGCCGGCGACGAGATCGTCGTGGCAGAGAGCGAACGCAAGGCACGCGAGGTCGCGCTGTACCGGCAGGGCAAGTTCCGCGACGTCAAGCTCGCGAAGGCGGCGGCTGCGGTCGGCGACGTCTTCTCGCAGATGGGCGAAGCGAAGGCTGGCGTCATCGCCGTCATGATCAAGACGGATGTGCAGGGCAGCGCGGAAGCATTGCGTGACTCGCTGTCGAAGCTGTCGACCGACGAAGTGCAGGTCAAGGTGATCGCCAGCGGCGTCGGCGGCATCACCGCGTCGGACGTGCAGCTCGCCGGCGCGTCGAGCGCACTGATCATCGGCTTCAACGTCCGTGCCGACGGCGGTGCGCGCGAAGCGGTCAAGGAGCACGGCGTCGAGATTCGCTACTTCTCGGTGATCTACGAGGCCATCGACGACGTCAAGCAGCGCATGAGCGGCCTGCTGGCACCCGAGGTCAAGGAGCAGATCGTCGGCACCGCGCAGGTGCGGGACGTGTTCCGTTCCAGCAAGTTCGGCGTGGTGGCCGGCTGCCTCGTCATCGAGGGCACCGTCAAGCGCAACAACCCGATCCGCGTGCTGCGCGAGAACGTCGTCATCTTCGAGGGCGCACTGGAATCCCTGCGTCGCTTCAAGGACGACGTCGGCGAAGTCCGGGCGGGCACCGAGTGTGGCATCGGCGTCAAGAACTACCAGGACGTGCGCGTCGGTGACCAGATCGAGTGCTTCACGCGCTTCGAGGTTGCCCGGACGATCCAGTGATGCGCGGCGCGCGCGGCAGCAAGAACGCCCGTACGCAGCGCGTCGAGTCGCAGTTGCAGCGCGTCGTTGCGGAGCTGATCTCGCGCGACGTGCGTGATCCGCGCGTCGGCAGTGTCACGATAACCTCGGTCGAGGTTGCGCCCGACATGAGTTCGGCGAAGGTCTACTTCGTGCCGTTCGGCGGTGCCCACAGCGTCGATGAGGTGCAGGCTGGCCTCGCGCGTGCAGCCAGCTTCATGCGCGGCGAAGTGGGGCGCCGACTCGCGCTGCGGCACGCGCCGCGGCTCGACTTCCGCTTCGATGAAACGATCGAGCGTGGCACCGCGCTGAGTGCCCTGATCAGTTCGGCCGTGCGCGCGGATGCTGTGCGCGCGAGCCACGAGCCGGCGGCCGACGCCGACGATGCCGGCGAGTCGCCGGGCGCCGAGTCACCCGGTGCCGAACCGCCGGCGACCGAGCCGCCGCCGCGTTGACGGCGCCGCGCGCCGCGCCATGACTGCCAGCGCCGCGAGCGGCATCGTGCTGCTCGACAAACCACTGGGCTTGTCCTCGCACTCGGCGACACAGCGCATCAAACGGCTGCTGCGCGCAAGCCGAGCCGGCCATGTCGGCAGCCTCGATCCCCTCGCCACCGGCATGCTGCCGGTCTGCCTGGGGGAGGCCACCAAGATCGCCGGGCAGATTGTCGAGGGAGCGAAGGTCTACGAGTTCGACGTCGCACTCGGGGCGCGCACCGCCACAGGCGACACCGAGGGCGAAGTCGTCGAAACGCTGCCGCTGCCGGTGCTGTCGGCGGAGCGCGTCAGTGCGGTGCTGCAGTCGTTCGTGGGCCCCGGTGAGCAGATTCCGCCGATGTATTCGGCGATCAAGCAGGGCGGCCAGCCCCTGTACCGCCTCGCCCGCCAGGGACGCGAGGTCGAGCGGGCAGCGCGCCCAATCGTGATCCACACATTGGAGGGTGGGCCGGTCGGGCCGGACCGCCTCGTCTGCCGGGTCCGCTGCGGCAAGGGCCTGTATGTGCGGGTCCTCGCCGAGGACATTGCGCGGGCGCTGGGCAGCTGCGGGCACGTCGTACGGCTGCGGCGGACCGCGGTCGAGCCGTTCGAGGAGGCGGCCATGCTGACGCTGGAGGCCCTCGCAGCCATGCTGGCGCGCGGCGAGGCCCTGCCGTTGCTGCCGGCGGACGCGCCGCTGGCGCACCTGCCGGCCGTGCAGCTGGACGCGGCCGAGGCGCGGCGAATCGGCCAGGGCCAGCCGGTCGCAGCCCCCGGCGGGGAGGCCCGGGCGTGGGCCGAGCCGCTGGTCGATCCGCTGCGGCTGTACGGCCCGGACGGGGTATTCCTGGGGCTGGGCCGCAGCGACCTGGCGGGCTCGGTGCACGCCCGGCGCCTGTTTGTGCCGGAATCAGCCGCGAACCCGCCTCCGGCCGCGCCGGCGGGGCAATCTGGTGCTTGAGACAGGGCAGGGCTGCGAGTAGAATGCGCGGCCTCAATTAAGACTGTAATCATCGAATTCCAAAGGATTTTCCCTGATGCCCCTCGATGCTGAGAAGAAGAGCGGAATCGTCGCCCAGTTCCGCCGCGAACCCAAGGACACCGGGTCGCCTGAAGTGCAGATCGCGTTGCTGTCCGAGCGCATCACTGGCCTCGGCCAGCATTTCTCGACCCACACCTCCGATCACTCGTCGCGCCGCGGCCTCGTCAAGATGGTCAACCAGCGTCGCAAGCTGCTCGACTATCTGAAGTCCACGCAGCCGACCAAGTATCAGGAAGTGGTCGAGCGGCTCGGACTGCGCCGCTGATCCAGCTTCGCCGCGAAGGCCGCGCCAGCAGAGCGCGGCCTTCTCGCTTTTCATATTCAGATCGAGGTAGGTAGCGTGAGCTCCATCAAAAGAAGTTTTCAGTTCGGTGCCCAGACAGTAACGATCGAGACGGGCGAGATCGCCCGCCAGGCCGAAGGCTCTGTGGTTGTCTCCATGGGCGACACGGTCGTGCTGTGCACGGCCTGCGCGAAGAAGTCGCCGACTCCGGGTCGCGATTTCTTCCCGCTGACGGTCAATTACCAGGAAAAAACCTACGCAGCCGGCCGCATCCCCGGCGGCTTCTTCAAGCGCGAAGGCCGGCCGACCGAAAAGGAAACGCTGACGTCGCGCCTGATCGACCGCCCGATCCGCCCGCTGTTCCCCGACGGCTTCTACAACGACGTTCAGGTCGTCGCGACGGTGATTTCGCTGGATCCGGACATCGACGCCGACATCCCGGCGCTGCTCGGCAGTTCGGCGGCACTCGCGCTGTCGGGCGTGCCCTTCAAGGGGCCGATCGGCGCGGCACGCGTCGGCTTCAAGGATGGCAACTACCTGCTGAACCCGGGCGCGAAGGAACTTGCGGCTTCGAAGCTGCACCTCGTCGTCGCCGGCACGAAGGATGCCGTGCTGATGGTCGAGTCCGAAGCTTCCGAACTCAGCGAAGAAGTGATGCTCGGCGCGGTGGTGTTCGGTCATGAGCAGATGCAGGTCGCGATCGACGCGATCAACTCGATGGTGCAGGAGACCGGCAAGCCGCGCTGGAGCTGGCAGCCGGATGCGACCAACGCCGAAGCCGAAAAGGCCGTGGCCGCCGAAGCGCATGCCGGCCTCGCGGACGCCTATCGCATCATCGAGAAGCAGGCCCGCCAGGAGCGCGTCGGCGCGGTCAAGAAGGCGGTCATCGCGAAGCTCGCCGGTGGCGATGCGCCGGCCTTCAGCGCCGATCTGATCGACAACGAATTGTTCAAGCTCGAAAGCCACATCGTGCGCGAACGCATCCTGAAGGGTGAGCCGCGCATCGACGGGCGCGACGCCACGACGGTGCGACCGATCTCGATCAAGGTGGGCGTGCTGCCGCGCACGCACGGCTCGGCGCTGTTCACGCGCGGCGAGACGCAGGCGCTCGTCGTCACGACGCTGGGCACCGGCCGCGACGCGCAGATGA
>JBIITU010000345.1:0-3879 GCA_044340335.1 Steroidobacteraceae bacterium | reverse complement strand
TGCGGCTCGGGCGTGAGCGCGACCGGCTTTCGGTGGTCAATGATCAGCTCGGCCGCCCTACTTACGCTGGCGACCTGGCTGCCGTCATCGACATGCTGCTGCTGGCGCCGCCGGGGGCCGTGCCTTATGGCCTGCACCATGTCGGCGGGGGCCAGGCCACGACCTGGCATGCGTTTGCAACGGCCATCTTCGCAGCGGCGCTGGAGCGCGGCCTGATTCCCCGCAGTCCCGAGGTGGCGGGTATCCCGACCAGCGCCTACCCGACGCCCGCCCGCCGGCCGATGAGCTCGGTATTGGCGCCCAGCACGAGCTTGCATGGGGCCTGCCCCGGACTGACCGACTGGCAAGCGGGCCTCGGGCGCTGCCTGGACGCGCTGCGGCTGCAAGGCGGCTGAGCAGCCCGTCACGACCCCCAGAACGTGGGGTCGGCTAACATGTTTGCATGGGGATAGCGCCAGATTCCGGCGATCTCGCCGGCGTCGTCACGACCGCCTGGACTGAGGCCCTGTCACTCGAGGGCGGCGACCGCGGCGGCAGCTTTCTGTTGCAGGGCGGCGATTCGCTGCGCGCGATGGACCTGCGCGCCAGACTGCTCGAACGATTGGGCGATTCACCCGACCTGTCACAGCTACTGGCCTGTTCCGGCCTCGCCCAGCTGATCGAGGCGCTGCGCCGGCAGCGGCAAACGCCGCAGAGCACACCCGCCCCCGTGCCCGCCCTGGCCGAGAGCCACGAAGGCAGTAGTGGCTTCTCCTTTTCCCAGGAACGGCTGGCATTCATGCACGAGCTGGCGGGAGCGACCGCCGCCTACCACATCGCCCAGGCGAACCGATTGGTCGGTGCCCTGCAGCCGGACCGACTGCGCGAAGCCTATTTGGCCGTCTGCCAGCAGCACCCCGACCTGCGCCGCGCCGCAAGCCTGGTCGAAGGTCGGCTGCGCGAGGCGCCGCGGCTCGCCCTGCCGCCTGAATGGCGCGAACTGGACTGGCCCGTCAGTGACTACGCCATTGAAGACCCGATTGTGCTGCCTGCGCTGCAGGACTGGCTGTGCGAGTTCACCAATGCACCGATCGATCTAGAGCGCGGGCCACTGCTGCGCGCGGTGCTGATCCGCCTGTCAGCACGCGACTCGCTGCTGCTGCTGGTCGCGCACCACGCTGTGCTCGACCAATGGGCCATGGAGAACCTGCTCGAGGACATAGGAGCAGCCTACCGATGCCTGTGCCGCGGCGAACGCGTCGACGCGCAACCCCTCTCCCGCTTTGCGGCCTATGCGAACTGGCATCGCCAGTGGTTCGAGCGCGATCGACGGGACGTGGAACTGAAGTACTGGACGCATCGGCTGCACGCGGTCGAGCCGACATCGCTGCCGGAAGACTACGCCAGGCCGGCGCAACAGTCGTTCCAGGGCGCGCGCGTGCGGATCGATCTGCACCTGCGCGACGTCGCAGCGCTGCGCCGCGTTGGCGCGACCCAGGGCGCAAGCCTCGCGATGGTGATGCTGGCCGCGCTGAAGCTGCTGCTGGCCCGCTACGCCTCGACGCGCGATATCGTTGTAGGCGTGCCCGTGGCCGGGCGGCATCACCCGCACGCGCGACATCAGGTCGGCACGCTGCTCAACACGCTCGTGATCCGCTCGAACATCGACCCTGCGCGTGGCCTGCAGCACGCGCTGACGGAGGTGCGCGCGACCCTGCTTGAGGCGCTGGCACACCAGGATGCCCCATTCGATCAGGTCGTGCAGGCGCTGCGCGTGCCGCGTGACCCGAGCCGTTCGACGCTGTTCGGCGTGATGTTCAACATGCTGAACACGCCGTTCGCCGGCATGGAGCTCCCCGACGTCATGTGGAGCCGCGTCGAGTTCGACAAGCGCTCGGCGCAGTTCGATCTGCAGGTCACGGTCGATGCGGAGCACAGCCGCACCATCATGATCGAGTATGCGACCGATCTGTACTCGCGCGACAGCATCGCGCGCTTCGCCGCCCAGTACCACGCGCTCCTGAAGGACATGGCGGGCGGCGCCCACGGTCCTTTGAACCTCACGGATGCGATGCATCCGGACGAGCTGGGACTGATCCGCGAACGTTCGCTGGGCGTGCGGATCGGTCGCACCAGCGGCACGATTCCGGATCTGCTGGCGCCGACCTTCGACCGGGTCGGCGCTTCGATCGCACTGCGTTGCGGCGACGAGATCCTGACCTATGCGCAGTTGCGCGTCGCCGTGCAGCAGGTTGCCGCTGCGCTGCGCGAGCGCGGCGTCGGGCGCGGCGCACTGGTCGGACTCTGTGTCGACCGCAGCCCGCGCCTCGTGATCGGGCTGCTCGCAGTCCTCGACGTGGGCGCCGCATATGTGCCGCTCGATCCAGGCTATCCGCCGGAACGGCTTGGCTACATGGCGCAGGACGCCGCGATCGCGCTGCTGCTGCACGACGCGCAGCTGCCCGCTGGCGTCGCCTGGCCCTCGCTGTCCTGCGGCACGCTGGATATCGATCAGGTAGTGATGCAGTCGAGCAATCCGCCACCACCGCCCGACGACAGCGCTGCGCCGCGCCCGCAGGATCCGGCCTATGTGATCTACACCTCGGGTTCCACGGGCCGCCCGAAGGGCGTGGTCGTGCAGCACTATGCCGTCGCGAATTTCCTGCGCAGCATGGCGCGCGAACCCGGCCTCAACGCCCACGACCGGCTGCTGGCGATCACGACGCTGAGCTTCGATATCGCCGTGCTCGAATTGCTGCTGCCGTTGTTCATCGGCGCGAAGCTCGTGCTCGCGACCACGGCGGAACAGAACGACGGGGAGCAGTTGCAGCAATTGCTGGCGCGCCGACGCATCACGGTGATGCAGGCCACGCCCTCGACCTGGCGCCTGCTGATCGACAGCGGCTGGCGCGGCACGCCGGAGCTGCGCGCGCTGGTGGGCGGCGAGGCGCTGCCGCGCGAACTCGCGATCGGGCTCATCGGCCGCTGCAGTGAAGTCTGGAACATGTACGGCCCGACGGAGGCCACGGTATGGGCGACCTGCCATCGCGTCGAAACGGTCGGTTCGGGACGGATTCCGATCGGTCGCCCGATTGCCAATGCCCAGGTGCTGGTGCTCGATGACGCCGGCAACCTGTGCCCGATCGGCGTGCCGGGCGAAATCCACTTGGGTGGCGACTGCCTCGCGATGGGCTATCTGGGCCAACCAGAACTGACTGCGCAGCGCTTCATCCCGAACCGCTACTCCCGCGATCGACGCGCGGGCCGGCTGTACCGCACCGGCGATCGCGGCCGGTTGCGTGACGACGGCCTGATCGAACACCTCGGTCGTTCCGATGGTCAACTCAAGATCCGCGGCCACCGCATCGAGCCCGGTGAGATCGAATCGCGTTTGCGCGAGATCCCCGGCATCAGCGACGCCGCCGTGCTCGCCATCGAGTTGCGCCCCGGCGACGTGCGGCTGACCGCCTATGTCGTGCGCGCCGCGACCGGCCCCGACGCAATGGCCATCCGGACAAGCCTGCGCGACTGGGTGCCCGATTACATGCTGCCGCAGCACGTCGTATTCATCGACGCGATTCCGCTGACACCCAACGGCAAGGTCAATCGCGCCGCCCTGCCGCGACCGTCGTCAGCAGAACAGGGCGCCAAGCTCCGGGTCGAGCCGCGCGATCGAACCGAACGCGTGTTGTGGGAAGCCTGGCGCGACACGCTCGGCGTCGATGCCTTCGGCATCACCGACAACTTCTTCGAGATCGGCGGACACTCGCTGCTCGCCGTGCAGCTCGTCAACCGCATCCGCAGCCAGCTGGGCGTGCAGTGCAGTCTCGCAACGCTGTTCCGGCATCCAACGGTAGAAACGCTGCGGGTCGCGCTGCAGAGCCCCCTCGCCGATGCGAG
>JBIITU010000328.1:0-4074 GCA_044340335.1 Steroidobacteraceae bacterium | reverse complement strand
GCCGCGCAGGGCGTGCCGAACCTGTTCTGCCTGTGCGGCGTGACGCTGTACCAGGCACTGGCCGACCACCTTGACGGGCAGGCGCGCGTGCTGGGCCTGCATGTGCCCAGTGAGCTGATCATGCTGCGCCCGGACGCAACAGCCGACAGCGACGAACCGAGTATCGAGCGGCTGGCGGCCGAGTACGTGCGGTTGATCCGGGACCAGCAGCCGCGCGGTCCTTACGCGCTGTGCGGCTTCTCCTTTGGCGGTGTGGTGGCATTCGAGGCGGCCCGGCAGCTGCTGGCGGCCGGCGAGCCGATCGCCCGGCTGTGGATCCTGGACAGCGACGTGCCCGGCAAGCCCCGCCAAGCCGGCGTGGCGGCCCTGCGGGCCGGGGCACGAACGGCCGCGCGCTGGCTCAAGGGTGCCGCTACGAGCCCGCAGGCGCGCTATGTCGAGGTCATGCAGCGCTACGAGCCGCAACCCATCCAGGCATCGATTGCCCTGGTGCAATCCCGTGAACCGCCCGCCTATGAAAATGGCCGTACGTGGCAAGAACTGGCCCCGGCCGTGACCCTGCTGAGGGTCGACACGGATCACCTTGGGGTGCTGTCCGAGACGGGCGTCACACAGTGGCTGCACGCAGCGCTTTCAAGCGACGCATGAGCCATGTGCGTTGAACAAGCTCACATGGGCCGCCCCGGCAATGGGACAATAATAGGCCTATGAGCCAACCCGTTCTGTTCAAGGCCAGCCTCCCCGTGGCCCTGGTGACCCTGCTGCAGACCGTGCTGCCCGCGCTGGCGGTCGGCGCCGTGCTGTGGGTGGTCGCGATGGTTCACATGCAGCCCTTCGACAGGATGTATGTCGCGCTGGCGCTGGTTGCGGTCGCGCTCAGCCTCGCCATGTTCCGCCCTCCCCAGCAGGACACACCGCGGCTCGCGCTGCAGCTTGCGGGGCTCGCGATCAACTTCGTCGTGCGCTGGGCGATCGTCGTGCTGCTGCTGTACTTCATCGGCGTGGCCAGTGGTTTCGACGAGCACTATTCGCGGCCGGTCATGCTGTGGTGGGCACTACTCGCAGGTTGCGCGGTGTTCATGTTGCAGATGGCATTGCTGCTCGTGATGCGGCGCATCGTCATGGACCTCAGCAATCAGCGCTCGGCGGTGATCGTCGGCGCGAACGCCGTGAGCTTGCGACTGGCGGGCACGCTCGACGACCACCGCGAACTGTGCACGTCGGTCGCGGGTTTCTTCGACGACCGCAGCGCCGATCGCCTCGAGCCGCTCGGCAAGTTCAAGCTGATCGGCAAGCTGGCCGATCTCGTCGACTACGTGAAGCGCGAGAAGATCGACGTCATCTTCGTCGCGCTGCCGATCCGGCATGTCCAGCGCGTCATGGATCTCCTCGACGACCTGCGCGACTCCACCGCGTCGATCTACTACGTGCCCGATATCTTCGTGTTCGACCTGATCCAGTCACGCACGGGTGACGTCATGGGCGTGCCCGTCGTCGCGATGTGCGAAACCCCATTCTATGGCTATCGCGGCGTTCTCAAGCGCGTGACGGACATCTGCTTCACGCTCGGCGTGCTGGTGTTTGCGCTGCCGGTGATGATCATCGTCGCGATCCTGATAAAGCTGACATCGCGCGGCCCGGCGATCTTCAAGCAACGCCGCTACGGTCTGGATGGCGAGGAAATCGTCGTCTACAAGTTCAGGTCGATGCGGGTCACCGAAGACGGGGCGCAAATCCGCCAGGCAACCAAGGACGACGACCGCATCACGCCTGTCGGGAAATACCTGCGCAAGTACTCCCTCGACGAACTACCGCAGCTGTTTAACGTATTGCAAGGTCGCATGAGCCTCGTGGGTCCGCGCCCCCATGCCGTGGCCCACAATGAACAGTATCGAAAGCTCATCAAAGGCTACATGATGCGCCACAAGGTGCTGCCTGGCATCACCGGTCTGGCGCAAGTCAGTGGCTGTCGTGGTGAGACTGCAGAACTGGCCGACATGCAGGCGCGCGTCAATTACGATCTGGACTACCTGCGCCACTGGTCGCCGGCCCTCGATTTCAAGATCATTGTGCTGACGGCCGTGCAGTTGTTCCGAGATACCAAGGCATATTGAACCATAGGTCAATGCACATGGATGCGCGCAAGACCTTGTTTGTGACCCGCCCAACGCTGCCACCGCTGAGCGAGTATCTGCCGCTTATCGAGAAGATCTGGGCAAGCCGCGTCCTGACAAACTTCGGCCCCTATCACGCGCAGTTCATCGACGGCCTCCGCCACTATCTGGGCGTGGAACACGTGTCCCTCGTCACCAACGCGACTGTTGGCCTGATGCTGGCAGTAAGGGCGCTGAAACTGACTGGCGAAGTGATCACGACACCGTTCTCGTTCGTCGCCACTGGCCACTCCCTGCTGTGGGCCGGGGTCAAGCCTGTGTTCGTCGATATCAACCCGAACACCCTGAACATCGATGCGACCAAGATAGAGGCGGCAATCACGCCCCGCACGACCGGCATCATGGCCGTGCACTGCTATGGGCGGCCATGCAATGTCGAGGCTATCGAAGATATCGCGCGCCGCCACGGACTGCGCGTCATTTACGACGCCGCGCATGCCTTCGGCATCCAGCACAAGGGCCCGAGCGTGCTGAAGCATGGGGACCTTTCGGTGCTCAGCTTTCATGCCACCAAAGTGTTCAACACATTGGAGGGAGGCGCGATCATCTCGCAGAGCGCGGAGATGAAGCTCGAGATCGACCGGCTCATCAACTACGGCATCGTCGACGAACAGACGATCGAATCGACCGGCTTCAATGCCAAGATGAGCGAGCTCACTGCTGCGCTGGGCATCGTGCAGTTGCGGCATATCGATGGATACATCCAGCAGCGTCGTCGCGTTGACACCAACTTCCGACTCCTGCTCGGTGACGTACCAGGCGTCCATTTCGTGCACCCCCCCGGCGCTGCACCCACGAACTATTACTCGTTCCCCGTGCTGATCGGCGCAGAGCACCCGCGATCGCGCGACGAGCTGTACTTCAGGCTGCGAGAGCACAACATCTTCGCACGCCGTTACTTCTTCCCGCTCGTGTCCGACCTGCCGATGTATGCAGATGCGGTCGGCGCAGCCACCCCTCTGCCGATCGCGCGAGATGTCGCATCCCGCGTTCTGTGCCTGCCGATGTATCCGGATCTCTCGGATGATGAGCAGCACAGGATTGCTGACGTCATCCGCAACTAGCTTGGGGGGCGTGTCGTGATGCCAGCGCCGCCCCCACGCCCAGAAGTGTCCGCTGTCGTCGTGATGCACAATTCGGCGCCCTATATCGCCAATACTCTCGACAGCATCGCCCGCCAGTCCTTGGACTGCATTCGGGAGATCGTCGTCGTAGACGATGCCTCCACCGACAACTCACGCGAGCTGGTATCCGGCTACGGGGATCCACGAATTCGCTTGGTATCACTGCAAACCAATCAAGGCGTTTCGGTCGCCCGGAACGTCGGAGTACAGTCTGCCCAGTTCGACTGGGTGGCTTTCAACGACGCTGACGATGTCTGGCTCGACGACAAACTTGCGCGCCAGTTTGCGCTGCTGTCAGCGCATCCAGATGCAGTCGGGTGCGTCGGCGGCAACGGTCGGCTGCACCGTGATGGCCGCCAGCAATGGCGAACCGGATTCGGCCCGTGGAGTTGGTGCCCCGAAGAAGCCCCCGACCTGACCTCGCCGCCCTACTTCCGGCCTGTGCTGGACGGACATGTCTACATCCAAAGCTTGGTCGTGCGTCGCGACATCGCCCTCTCTGAGAAATTCAAGCCCGAACTCCGGTTGATGCAGGATCAGGACTACTTTCTGCGGCTTGGGCGTCACGGCCGTTTCGTTTGCACGGAAAGCCCGGTGTTCCTGTATCGCCTTGGCTTCTCCAATACGACGGCGCATGGGCGCATGCGCGCTCGCGATTTTCTCGCCAACAGAGACTACTTGTATCTGGCGAGCGACGCAGCTGTCAGGAATCTGCCGGAGCCGGACGTCGCCGACCATCTAGGCAACTACATTCCGGCAGATGCCGATGTGGAATT
>JBIITU010000115.1:0-8828 GCA_044340335.1 Steroidobacteraceae bacterium | reverse complement strand
GCAGGACCGCGCGCAGCGGCTCATCCTCTGCGCCCGACCCAAGCACGACGCCGCGACCCGTTTCCGCTGCGTACCACTCGAGAAATTCCGCCAGCGTCTTGCCTTCGATGTCGACGGGGGCTGGAATCGCCGCCAGCCAGGCGTAAGCCGGATCGTCGCCAGCCAGCGCGCTGCGTTCGACCGAGCCGGTCCGCTCGGCAAGACGCAGTCGCTGCCCGGCTGTCGCCTCGGCCGAGACACCGGGCTCGCGACCCGACAGGCGCACGCGACCGTCCCGCACACCGACTTCGATGGCATCGACGCCAGCGCGCACGAGGTAGCGAGTGCCCAGATGCTGCACGTCGCCGAGCGCCGTCGCTATGATGAAAGCAGTCGCGACGCCGCTGCCGGCATTCGAGTCGACGTACACCTGCCCGCGCAGCAACGTCAGGCGATGGACGCCGTCGAAACGCAGCTGCGTCTGCGGCGCAACGCGCAGCGTCAGCACCGGCCCGACACGCAGCAGCGCAGCGCTGGACGGCCCGGTCGTGAGCAGATCCGCGGCATGCACTGCGGTGCCGACCCCCAAGGCTTGCGCCGGCGAGCGCCAGCGGTCGAGCCAGCCCGCGCCACCGACGGCAAGATCCGCGCCGCTGACCGTCATCGCCACGGCGATTTCATCTCCTGCCGGAGCGGCCGCGCGACCCACCCACAACGTCGTCGCGACGAGCACTGCAGCCAGGCTCGCCACAAGCGCTGCACGCACGGGCGTCCAGCGACGCGCCGGGCGGCGCGTGGCCGCGCGCCAGTCGGCGTGGACGCGTTCGAACGCCGCCGCGCGACGTTCGGCAGGCACCTCGGGCACACGCGGCGCGAGGCGCAGCACACGCGCCAGCTGCGCGTCAGTGTCGCCCTGCGGACCTTGGTCAGTGGGGTCGTTCATGAATGCAACTCCGTAGCCTGCCCGTCTCTGTCACAGCCCAAGCGAGTCGGCATCGATGCCGCGCGAAACCAGCGCGCTGCGAAACGCGCCCCGCGCTCGCTGCAACGTGGACTGGGCAGCCTCGAACGTCGTACCGAGACGCGCGGCGATATCCTGGGTCGGGAGGTCATCGAGGTACTTCCATTCAAGAACCTCCGCGTAGCGGCCCGGGAGGGTGTCGAGCACCTGCCGCACCACGAGTCCCGCGTCGTCCGTCTGCCGCGCGTGCGCGGGGTCGCTGCCCGAATCTCCGGCCACCTGCTCGGCGACGGCGCGAACCCGCTCGCTGGAATCGATGCTGATCGTGCGGCTGGCATCGCGGCCCGCAGCCTCGAACAGATCGGCGAGTTCGTTGCGGCAGATCTGCACCAGCCACGTGAACAGGGCGGCCTCGCCGCGATAGCTGTCGAGCCGGCGCACGGCGCGGCACAAGGCGCGCTGCGCCGCCTCCTCGGCCAGATGCGTGTCGCCGCGGGTGCGCGACAGCGCAAAGCGGTACAGACGGTCGAAGTACTCATCGAAGAATCCCCGGAACGCGCGCTCGTCGCCTGCGAGCAGCCGCTCCACCAGTTGCTTGTCGTTCAGTTGCGTGTCGTTCGCCGTCATGTGCGGCACGAGGTTAGACGGCTCCATCCCCGGGAAGCAATCGCAGCTCTGTCTGCAAATGGCGTCGCAAACAAAACAGCCTGGCCGCGATTGATTCCAGCGCCTGCCGCCGTCCAACCCGCACAGGGCACCCAATCGCCCTGCAGAGGACAGCGTGGACACTATTGTCGAATCGAACAGCGCCCCGCCCCCCGCGCCAGCGCGCACGGGCTACCGGATGGAAGAGCGTCGCGCCGGCGATGCCGGCCGGGACCAGATCGAGGCGTTCGTCGCGCATCGCTTCGCCGACGTGCATGGCGCCCGGGTGCGCAGCTTCATGCCTGCCCTGCTCGGGATGCACGACCCTCAGGGCGCGCTGCGCTGTGCGCTCGGGTATCGGGACGCTGCCACGGCAAGTCTGTATCTGGAACAGTATCTCGACGTCCCGGTCGAACAGGCGATCGCGAACGCGCTACTCGCTGCCCAGCAGCCGGTACCGTCGATCCCACGGGGCTCAGTGGTGGAAGTCGGCAATCTCGCCGGCCGTGGCTGCCGCGCCGCGCTGCACATGGTCGCGCGCCTGCCGCGCTATCTGCTGTCGCGCGGCTACGAGTGGGTCACTTTCACCGCGACGGCACGCGTGCGCACCGTGCTCGACACCTTCAACGCGCCGCTGCTGGACCTGGGACCCGCGGACCCGGCCCGTCTGCGCAGCGATGTCGACGACTGGGGTGCGTACTACCGCTGCGAACCCCGCGTCATGGCCGGCTTCCTGCCGCACGGCCTGCGATTCCAGCGATGAGCGCTGACAGTGCCCGACCGGCGCTGTCGGACGGCGCCCGCAGCCTGTGCGCCGCTGAGCTGGCGAACCTGGTCGCGGTCGAGCACCACTGGCTGCAGACGGTCGGCCCGGCCGACGCGCGCCACGCGCTGCTGGCCGACAATGGCATCGCCTGGGCGGTGGCTGATCGTGCCCTGCATGACAGCCGGCGCGTCAACGTGCCGCTGCCGGGCTACTTCACGCAGCAGCAAATCGAGCACGTGCTGCACAGTGCGTCGATCGATGTGATCCTGACCGACGTGCCGCAACGGTTCACGGGTTCCAGTGTCGAGTGGCGCGACCGCGGGAAAGCGCCAGGGTCCGGCCTCACAGTCATCGAGCGCGCGAGGGCGCTGTCGCAACACGCGCCGCTGCCCGCAGGCACGACCAAGATTACCTTCACGTCGGGCAGCACCGGGCAACCCAAGGGCGTCTGTCTGTCCGCCGCGGGCATCGAACGCGTGGCCCGGTCGCTGGCCGACGCCACGGCGCCGCTCGCCGTTCACCGGCATCTGTGCCTGCTGCCACTCGCGACGCTGCTCGACAACATCGCGGGGCTGTTTGCCGCGCCGCTGAACGGCGCGCTGACGCTGCTGCCGTCGCTTGCCGAGACCGGCATCAACTATGGCGGCGTCGATGCCGCAGCGCTGCTGGGCTGCATCGCGCGTCACGAGCCCGGTTCGATGATCCTCGTGCCTGAACTGCTGCGGCTGCTGATCGGCGGCGTGCGGCGTGGCTGGCGCCCGCCGTCATCGCTGCGCTTCATCGCGGTCGGCGGCGCCGCGGTCGCGACGGAACTGCTCGACCAGGCCGACGCGGTCGGCTTGCCGGTGTTCGAGGGCTACGGACTCAGCGAGTGCGCATCTGTCGTGGCGCTGAACACGCCGGCGGCGCGCAGACGCGGCAGCGTCGGTCGGCCGCTGCCGCACGCGCAGGTGCGGATCGATGCTGCAGGTCAACTGCACGTCAGCGGCGCCACCATGCTGGGCTATCTGGGAGACCCGACAGACCCTGCCCCACGTGAAATCTCCACCGGCGACCTCGGTCACTGCGACGCCGAAGGCTATCTCTACCTGCACGGCCGCGCCAGGAACCTGCTGATCACCTCGCTCGGCCGCAACGTCTCGCCGGAGTGGGTGGAGCGCGAGCTGCTGGCCGAAGCGCCACTGGGACAGGCCGTCGTGTTCGGCGACGCGCGCCCGTGGCTGATGGCGGTCGTGGTCCCAGCGCACGCCGGAGTCACCGCAGAGGATATCGAGGCCGCGATCGCAAGCGCGAACCGTCGGCTGCCGAACTACGCCCACGTGCGTGGCTGGTTGCGCGCCCCGGCCGCCTTCAGTGCGGCAGACGGCACCCTGACCGCGAACGGCCGCCCGCGCCGCGATGCGCTGGCGACGCGCTACGCCGCCGCGCTCGATGTGGCGTACGCGCAGGCACTGGCTTCCTGAAGTGGAGAAAGCATGACCCATCTGCAGCAACTGACGGCCGACAGCGAGGCACAGCGGCAATACCTGCTGGCCGCACCGGCCATTCAACGCGCGCTGACCGGCGAAGTGACGGTGGACCTGTACCGCGCGTTCCTCGGCCAGGCTTTTCATCATGTGCGGCACACCGTACCGCTGCTGATGGCCGTGGGCAGCCGCCTGCCCGACGAGAAATCCTGGCTGCGCAGCGAGATCGTGCACTACATCGAGGAAGAGCATGGTCACGAGGAGTGGATCCTCAATGACATCGCCGCCGCGGGCGGGGACCGCGCAGCCGCCGCGCTCGCGCCGCCGCATGTCGAGACCGATGCGATGGTCGCCTACGCCTACGACGTTGCGATGCGTCGCAACCCTGTCGGCTTCTTCGGCATGGTGTTCGTTCTCGAGGGCACGAGCATCGCGCTCGCGCTCGATGCCGCGAGCCGCATCCAGTCCCGACTCGCACTGCCAGACCGTGCCTTCAGCTATCTGCGCAGCCACGGCAAACTCGACCAGGAACACGTCGAGCACCTGGCCGGCATCCTCGAGCGCCTCGATGCACCGGAGGATCGGCGCGCCGTGGGCGATTGCGCCCGCGCGATGTTCTGGCTGTACGGCAACGTGTTCCGCAGCCTCGATCGGGTGGCCGCATGAACGGCGGCAGACGCGTGCTGTTGACCGGCGCGGCGGGCGGCATCGGCGCGGCAATCGCGAGCGAACTGGTCGCAGGCGGCGCGGCCGTGCTGCTGGTCGGTCGCAATCGCAGCAGCCTCGAGCGCGTCGCGGCAGGCTTGTCGCAGCACGCGGAGCGGATCGAACTGTTCGCGGCTGACCTGACGGTCGCGACTGAGCGCGCCGCGCTGGTTGAGTTCGCGGCGAGCTGGCGCGGAGGCATCGACGCGCTGATCAACAACGCCGGGGTCAACGACCTCGCGCTGTTCGAGGCGCAGGATCCGGACCAGATCGATTGGTTGTGCGATGCCAACGTGCGGGCGCCGCTGCACCTGTGCCACGCCTTGCTGCCCGTGCTTCGCCGGGCGCCGCGCGCTGACATCATCAACGTCGGCTCGGTGTTCGGCAGCATCGGCTACCCGGGCTATGCCGTGTACTCGGCGACCAAGTTCGCGCTGCGCGGCTTCACCGAAGCGCTGCATCGCGAGCTCAGCGGCTCGACAGTCCGCGCGCATTACCTCGCGCCCCGGGCGACGCGCACCGTGATGAACGCCGGCGCAGCGGAGCGGCTGAACGCCGAGCTGGGTGTCGCAATGGATGATCCGCAGGTGGTCGCACGCGCGGTCTGCGCGATGCTGGTCGAGCGCCGCCCGTTCGCCGTGCTGGGCTGGCCCGAGAAACTGTTTGCACGAATCAACGCCGTGCTGCCCAGGCTGGTCGACGGCGCGCTGATTCGCCAACTGCCCGCCATCCGTCGACACGCGCCCGGCCCTGCCGCGGTGCACCCCCGAGTTCCTTCGATGCAGGAGACTGAAGCATGAAACACCTCATTGCCATGATGTTGGCGCTCTTCCTCGGCGCCACCGCCCACGCGGCGTCACCAGACCCCGCACCGGCTGCGCTGCAGTCGCAGCTGCTGGAGATCCAGAACGAGTGGGCACGAACGAACTACCTGACACAGGGTGAAGGCCGCAAGACCGCCGAGTTCGAAGCGCTGCTGAAGCGCACCGAGGCGTTCGAGAAGATCTTCCCCGGTCGCGCCGAGCCGCTGATCTGGGAGGGCATCGTGCTGTCGTCCTACGCGGGTGCGAAAGGCGGACTGGGCGCACTGTCGATCGTCAAGCAGGCGCGCAGCAAACTCGACGCCGCGCTGAAACTCGATCCCGCGGCACTCGACGGTTCGGCCTACACCAGCCTCGGCACGCTCTACTACAAGGTGCCGGGATTCCCGCTCGGCTTCGGCGACCATGGCAAGGCACGCAAGATGCTCCTGGCCGCATTGAAGCTGAACCCGAACGGCATCGACCCGAACTTCTTCTACGGCGAATTCCTGTTCGAGCAAGGGGAATACGCCGAATCGATCAAGGTGCTGCGCAAGGCGCAGGCAGCGCCACCACGCCCCAACCGCGAAATCGCTGACCAGGGGCGTCGCAGCGAGATCGAAGCACTGCTCGCAAAAGCGCAGCGGAAGCTCGGATGACGCGCACGGCGGCCGCAACCTGATTCGGCCGATCGGTGCCGCTGCCAGCTATCGCAATCGCTACGATCGGCGCTGGCTCCTGCCGGGCTTGTTGCTGGGCACGGTCTTCGCTTTTGCGCAGGAGGCGCGCGGCGCGCATTTCCTGTCGCACGACCTCATGGGCACGGCTGTCGCCTGAGCCGTGGTCACCATTCTTGCGGCGTCCATGCTCAGGCTGCCCGCAGAGGGTCTCAGTTCCGTTGCAGAACGGACACGGACTTGACCAGCGCGAACACCGCGCTGCCCGCCCGGATGCCCAAGCGCGACACCGCGTCGCGAGTGACCTGCGCGAGCAGGAAGTGACTGCCGATCGACAACCTGAGCAGCGCGAGCGCAGGGTCCACGGCGGCGTCGATGGCCGCGACCGTGACGGGCAAGCAGTTGTGTGTGCTTACGTCTGCCACCGGCTGCAACGCGAGCGTGACCTCGCGCGCGGGAATGCGAATCCGGACCCTGGACTCGACCGCCAGGGCTAGCAACGGCGCCCAGATGGCGCCGCCGTCGAACTCGAGGCGTGTCAGCAGGCGCGCGGCGCAGTGCTCGACGACCCGCACTTCCATGACCGCGCCGGGGTCGAAGTAACTCGCGAGCTGCGGCACGTCCGAGCGGCTGGCGAGCTCATGCACCTCGCCCTGCGCGACGACGCTGCCGCGATCGAGCACGACCATGCGGTCGCACAACCGGACGACTTCGTCGAAATCGTGTGTCACGAGCACGGTGGGCCCGGCCACCGCGCGCCGCAGCGCCAGCAGCGGTTCATACAATGAAGCGCGCAACCGCCGGTCTATCGCCGAGAACGGCTCATCGAGCAGCAGCACGGCGGGCTCGCGGGCCACGGCACGCGCCAGTGCCACGCGCTGCCGCTGCCCACCAGACAACTCGGCCGGATGGCGGTCCGCGACATCGGTCAGCTGCGTGATGGCCAGCAGTTCAGCCGCGCGGCCAGTGCGTTCTGCCTGCGGGCGCGCCACCATCGACGCCATGATGTTGTCGCGGGCGGACATGTGGGGAAACAGCGCATAGTCCTGGAACATCAACGAGCACAGGCGCTTGTGAGGCGGCCGCCATGCACCTCGCTCGGTGTCGGTCCAGGTCTCCTCGCCCAGCGCGACACGGGCATGTGCAGGCCGGTACAGCCCGGCGATCGTGCGCAGCAGCGTCGTCTTGCCACCGCCGGAAGGACCGAACAGCGCCACGGTCTCGCCGGCGTGGCATACGAATGTCGCATCGAGTGCAATCGGACCTGCCTGCCGCGCCTCCACTGCCAGCGCATGCGCTGCAACTTCAGCGCGCATCGCGTCGCACTCCGCGCCGCGCGAGCGAGTTGGTGAGTCCGAGCGCGACCAGCGAGAACGCCAGCAAAGTCGCCGCCATCACGCCGGCTGAATGGTCGTCGAAGGCCTGCACGCGGTCATAGATCGAGATGGCCAGCGTGCGGGTTTCACCGGGAATGGAGCCGCCCACCATCAGCACGACGCCGAACTCGCCCAGCGTGTGCGCGAAGGTCAGCGCGATGGCCGTCACGATTCCAGGCCAGGCCAGCGGCAGTTCGACGCGGGCGAACGCGCGCAGCGGCGACATGCCGCAGCTGGCAGCCGCTTCGCGCAGATTGGCCGGAATCGCCTCCCAGCTGCGCTGTATCGGTTGCACCGCGAAGGGCAGGTTCACGAGCACCGATGCGAGCACGAGACCCTCGAAAGAGAAGGCCAGCACGTGGCCGGTGAGCGCGGCGAAGCCATCGCCGAGCGCGCTGCCCCGGCCAAACGACTGCAGCAGGTAGAAGCCGATGACGGTGGGCGGCAGCAGCAATGGCAAAGCGACCAGAGCTTCGACGAAGCCCTTGCCGCGAAAGCTGCGCAGCGCCAGCCAGCGACCGATCAGCAACGCGGTGGGAATCAGCACCAGCAACGTGACCGCGCCCAGCTCGAGCGACAGGCGAAACGCTTCCCAGTCCATGCCGCGATCCTGCATCAAGGCGCCGCGGGAATCACGAAACCATAGCGAGCAAGGATCTGCCGCGCCGCGGGCTGCTGCAGGAAAGCATGGAACTGTGCCGCGTCGCCCGAGGCCTCGCGCAGCAGCACCATGCGCTGGCGCAATGGTCGGTGCCAACTCGCGTCGAGCAGCGCAAACTGACCCTGATCACGGATCGTGGGCGCGAGCGCAAGCGAGTACGCAATGATGCCGCCGCTGGCATTGCCGCTCGCCGCGAATTGCGCCGCCTGACTGACGTTCTCCCCCAGCACCAGCTTGCCCTGCAGCTGCGCCCACAGACCTGCATGTCGCAAGGCCTCCTGAGCGGCGCGACCATAAGGCGCATGCTCTGGATTGGCGATCGCGAACCGCGTCAGTGACCCGTCTGCCAGCGCACGCCGCAGACCCGACAGATCCGCGGCCGGATCCAGCGTCGAGCCAGCAGGCACGAACAGCACGATGCGGCCGATTGCATACAGGACGCCACGGTCTCGAGTCAGGCCCCGCTCCGCCAGCCGAAACACGAACTCCTCGTCGGCGGACAGAAACAAATCGAATGGCGCGCCCTGCTCGATCTGGCGCACGAACTGACCGGAAGATCCGTACACCGCGCGGACGCCGATGCCACTGTCGCGCTCGAAGAGGGCCAGAATCTCGTCCAGCGCGAACTTGAGATCGGATGCCGCCGCGACGGAGACGGGCTGCCGTCTTTGCTGCGCGCCGGGCCCTGCGGGCGAGCATGCCGCCACCGCCAACACGATGGCGATCAACCAGCGACGCGCATACATCCGAGCCAGCTCCCGCTTCGATTCGAGTGCTGGATATTACCGTATA
>JBIITU010000358.1:0-3770 GCA_044340335.1 Steroidobacteraceae bacterium | reverse complement strand
AGCAGGGCGCGACTCAGCAGCAGCGCGGTGAACATGGAGGTCACGATGCCGAGGCTCAGCACGACCGCGAAGCCGCGGATCGCACCGGTGCCGAAGATCCACAGCACGATGCCGGCGATCAGGGTCGTCACGTTGGCGTCCGCGATCGACGAGAACGCCTTTTCGAAGCCCTTGGAGATTGCGGTCTGCGGCGTGACGCCGTTGCGGATCTCTTCGCGGATGCGCTCGTAGATCAGCACGTTGGCATCGACCGCCATGCCGACCGTCAGCACGATGCCGGCGATGCCAGGCAGCGACAGGGCCGTCTTGAGCGCCGTCAGCAGCGCGGCGAGCAGCACGACGTTGGCCAGCAGCACGATGTTGGCGACGAGGCCGAACGTCTTGTAGTAGACGATCATGAACACGAACAGCAGCGCCATGCCGATCATCAGGGCGCGCACGCCCTGGTCGATGTTCTCCTGGCCGAGCGCGGGACCGACCGCGCGCTCCTCGACGACGAAAATGGGCGCCGCCAGAGCACCGGCACGCAGCAGCAGCGCCAGTTCACGCGCCTCGGTGGACTGCAGCCCCGTGATCTGGAAATTGTTGCTGAACACGCCCTGGATGGTCGCCTGGTTGATCACGCGCTCTTCCTTGATGTCGCGCGTGATCTTCTCGCCACCGACCTCGATCGTCTCGCGGCGCTGCTCGATGAACACGACGGCCATCGGTCGCTTGAGATTGGCGCGGGTCGTGCGCAGCATCTCCTCGCCGCCGAGCTGGTCGAGCTTGACCGACACGCCCGGGCCGTCCTGGGTGGCGGCCGTCGTCGCATCGACGAGCTGGTCGCCCGTGACGATGACATCCCGCTTCAGCAGCACGGGCTGATCGTTGCGGTCGCGATACAGCTTCGAGCCGATCGGCGCACGACCGCGCTGCACCGCCTCGGAGATGCTGTTGGTCACATCGACGAGCCGGAACTCGAGCGTGGCGACCTTGCCGAGGATGTCCTTGACCTCGGCCGAGTTCTGCACGCCGGGCAGCTGCACGGCGATGCGGTCGAGTCCCTGGCGCGTGACGACAGGCTCGGCCACGCCGAGCTCATTGACGCGATTGCGCAACGTGGTCAGGTTCTGCTGGATCGCGTAGTCCTGTCGCTCGCGGATCTGCGCGTCGGTCAGCACCATCTGCACGACCGGGCCGGTCGCGGCGCTGGTCTCGGTGAAGGTCAGGTCCGGCAGCGCCGTGCGCAGTGCGGTGCGGACCGCGTCGACATCGGCGCCCGCGGGCAGCACGACGCGCAGCGCATTGGGCCGCTCGCTGCCGCCCGTCGCGAAGGCCGCGACATCGCCGAACGGCAGCGAAGCGCGCTCGAGCGTGCGGCGGAAATCCTGCTCATAGGCTTCGAGCAGCTGCGCCACGGCGCCATTCACGTCGACCTGGTACAGAAGATACAGGCCGCCCCGCAGGTCGAGGCCCAGCGGCATCGGCCGCAGACCCAGGCCGCGCACCCAGTCCGGCGCGCGCGACGCGAACGACAGCGCGGTGACGTACTGTGCCGCCAGCGACTCGTTGACGACATCACGCGCCTTGAGCTGATTCGGGACGTCGTCGAAGTGCAGCATCAGCCGACCGCTGTCGACGTAACTGCGCGAGAACGAAATCTGCTGCGCGCGCAGGACATCCTCGACGGACTTCTGCCCCGTGGCGTCGACGGCGGCTCGGTCCTTGCGCGCAACCTGCAGTGCGGCGTCCTCGCCGAACACGTTGGGAAGTGCGAGCACGAACGCGATGGCGAGCACCACCGCGACGAGAATGTATTTCCAGCGCGCGAACTCGAGCATCGTGGTGTCAGCCGCTCTTCAGCGTGCCCTTGGGCATCAGCGAAGAGATCTGGAACTTCTGCACCTTGATCTTCACGCCGTCGGAGATCTCGATGACGGTGAAGCTCTCGCCGACTTCGACGACGCGACCGAGGATTCCCCCGGCAGTCACGACTTCATCGCCGGCGGCAAGCTTGCCGAGCATCGCCTGATGCTCCTTGGCCTTCTTCTGCTGCGGACGGATCAGCAGGAAATAGAAGATCACGATGAAGAGCACCATCATCAGCAATGGTGCGAGCTGGCTGCCGGCTGCGGGAGCGCCGGCCGCCTGGGCGTGGGCGGCGGGAATCAGTGCATTCATGGTTCACCATCAGCGGCGGACAGGCCGCAAAGGGCGCGAATTATGCCACAGGCCGGCCCGGGAGAGACCCCATCGCGGCCGCCGGGTTGCTTCAGCCTTCCGGGGCCTGCTCGTCGACCTGCCGCCTGGCCAGGAAATCATGCGCAAAGGCGTCCAGCCTGCCCGCCTCGATGGCCGCCCGCAGGTCGCGCATCAGCTGCAGGTAGAAATGCAGGTTGTGCAGGGTATTGAGCCGCGAGCCGAGGATCTCGTTGCAGCGATCGAGGTGCCGCAGGTAGGCGCGCGAGTAGTTCCGGCAGGTGTAGCAGGCGCAGGCGGGGTCCAGCGGCCCCGTATCCGCGGCATGCCGGGCGTTGCGGATGTTGACGACCCCCTCGGAAGTGAACAGGTGGCCGTTGCGGGCGTGGCGGGTGGGCATGACGCAATCGAACATATCCACGCCGCGCTGCACGGCCTGGACGATGTCCTCCGGCCGCCCCACCCCCATCAGATAGCGCGGCCGGTCGGCCGGCATCTTCGGCACGACGGCATCCAGCACCTTCAGCCGTTCGATCTCGGGCTCGCCGACCGCGAGCCCGCCCACCGCCAGCCCGGGCAGATCCAGCGCCTCGAGACGCTGCAGCGATTCGTGCCGCAGGTCGAGGTGCATGCCGCCCTGCACGATGCCGAACAGATCCCCGGGGGCTGGCGTCGGCCCAGCCGCGTAGTAGCGCTGCCGGCTGCGTTCCGCCCAGCGCATCGAGCGCAGCATCGAATCGCGCGCCTGCTCATGCGTCGCCGGGTACGCCGTGCAGTCATCGAAGGCCATCGCGATGTCGGACCCGAGCGCGCGCTGGACATCCATCGAATCCTCGGGTGTCAGCCGCACCTCGCTGCCGTCGATCGGCGAGCGGAACCTGACACCCTCTTCCGTGATCTTGCGCAGCTTGGCGAGACTGAACACCTGGAACCCGCCCGAGTCCGTCAGGATCGGGCGCTGCCAGTGCATGAAGCCGTGCAGGCCACCGTGCGCGGCCACGATCTGCGCCCCGGGCCGCAGCATCAGGTGGAAGGTGTTGCCGAGCACGATCTCGGCGCCGATGCCCTCGAGCTCCTCCGGCGTCATGGCCTTCACCGTGCCGTAGGTACCGACCGGCATGAAGGCCGGCGTCTCGAACGTGCCATGGCGCGCATGCACGCGGCCCCGCCGCGCCTGCCCATCGGTCGCGAGCAGCGTGTGCGACAGTCGCGGCGGCAGGCTCATGCGGCGGCCGGGCGGGCACTGGCTTGCGGTGTCACGAACATGGCATCCCCGTAGCTGAAAAAGCGATAGCGCTGCGCGACGGCATGCCGATAGGCGCGCATCACGGCGTCGTGCCCCGCGTAGGCAGCGACCAGCATCAGCAGCGTCGACTGCGGCAGGTGGAAATTAGTGATCAGCGCGTCGATGGCGCGAAACACATGTCCCGGGCGGATGAAAATCCGCGTCGCGCCCTGCGCCGCTTGCCATGGCTCGCCCCGCTGCGGCGCGAGCGTCTCGAGCACGCGCACCATCGTCGTGCCGACCGCGATGATCCGCCCGCCGCGCGCGCGCGCTGCCTCGAGTGCCGCGGCGGCGGCGGCATCCA
>JBIITU010000383.1:0-3467 GCA_044340335.1 Steroidobacteraceae bacterium | reverse complement strand
TAGCGCTCGCTGTGCATGACGTGCTGCCCAGGATCCACCGCGCGCACCGGCTGGAACGTGCCGGCGCCGACATGCAGCGTCACGCAGGTGCGCTCGACGCCGAGGGCATCGAGGGCGGCCAAGGTCGCAGTATCGAAATGCAGGCTCGCCGTCGGCGCCGCAACGGCGCCGGGATGACGCGCGAGCACGCTCTGATAACGCTCGCGATCGGCGCTGTTGGCGCTGCGCTCGATGTAAGGCGGCAGCGGCACCTCGCCGTGCGCATCGAAGAACTCATGGACCGGCGCCGGCAGGCGCACCCGCCAGAATTCCCCCTCGCGCGCCAGCACTTCGACCTCGCCGCCCGCGGTCAGGATGCGCTGCCCGTCGCGCAGCCCTTTGCTCGAGCGTCCCTGAACGAGAGCCTCGCGCTCGTCCACCGCGCACTCGAGCAGCAGTTCGACCGCACCGCCGCTGGGCTTGCGGCCGTGAATCCGGGCGGCCACGACGCGAGTGTCGTTGAACACGAGCAGGTCGCCGCGCTGCAGCAGCGTCGGCAGGGCCGCGAAACGCAGGTCCGCGACCGAACCGGTCGTGCCAGCGAGGTGCAACAGCCGCGAGGCCGAGCGCTCAGGCAGCGGCTGCTGCGCGATCAGCTCGGCGGGCAGGTCGAAATGGAAGTCGGTCAGGAGCACGGCCCGGCATTCTAACCGGGCTCGTTGCGGCGCCGTTTGCGCAATCGGCCTGCGGATCCGGGCCGCAGATCGCTATACTGACGGCATGCCGGGATGGCGGAACTGGTAGACGCGCCGGACTCAAAATCCGGTTCTGGCGACAGAGTGTGGGTTCGATTCCCTCTCCCGGCACCATCAGCACCCTTGGCCCTGCGGGGCACGACGACGACGCGAAACGATGAATTTCTGCAGCCAGTGCGGCGCCCAGGTGGTGCTCAGAATCCCGACCGGCGAGGATCGCACCCGCCATGTGTGCGAAGCCTGCGGGGTCGTTCATTACCAGAACCCCAAACTCGTCGTGGGCTGCGTGCCGGAGCTGCCGGACGGCCGCTTGCTGATCTGCAAGCGCGCGATCGAGCCACGGGTCGGCTACTGGACGATACCGGCGGGCTTCATGGAGAACGGCGAGACGCTGCAGCAGGCTGCTGCGCGCGAGTCGCTCGAGGAGGCCTGCGCCCGCGTCGACATCGGCTCGCTGCTCAGTGTCGTGCACATCACCGCGGCGCATCAGGTGCACGTGTTCTTCCGCGCGAAACTGCTGCACGAAGATGTCGCCGCCGGCCCCGAAAGCCTCGACGTGCGCATCATCCACCCGGACGAGATTCCGTGGGACGACATCGCCTTCCCCAGCACCGATTTCACGCTGCGCCGCTACCTCGAGGACCGTGCCAGCGGCGCCGAGGGACACCATTTCACCGAGCTCAGCCGTCGCTATCGCTGAGTCATTTCAAACAGTGGACCGGCCTCGTCCGCCCCATCGACAGAGCCGGCGCGACGCGCCAATATTGCGCCTCCTACGCCAACAGGGTTTGCCATGACGTTCGTCGTCACAGAAAACTGCATCAAGTGCAAGTACATGGATTGCGTCGAGGTCTGCCCGGTCGACTGTTTCCATGAAGGGCCGAACTTCCTTGTCATCGACCCGGACGAGTGCATCGACTGCACTCTGTGCGAACCGGAATGCCCGGTCGAAGCCATCTACTCGGAAGACGAGGTGCCGACCGGCCAGGAGCAGTTCAAGGCGTTGAACGCGGAACTGGCGAAGCAGTGGCCCGTGATCACCGAGAAGGGCGAGCCGCCCGCCGACGCCAAGAACTGGGAAGGCAAGCCCGACAAGGCGAAGTTGCTGGAGCGCTGAAGGCGCCCCCGGGCCTCGGCTGCGCGCGTCAGCCCGCCGCAGCCTGCAGCAGTTTCAGCAGCGCCGGCGCCGCCCGATAGCCCGGCACCATCTCACCGTTGGGCAACACGATGGCCGGTGTGCCGGTCACGACCATGTCCTGCCCGATTTCGAAGTCGCGCTCCACCGGCGTCTTGCCACAGCGGGCAGCAGGCATGTCGTCGCCGCGCTTGGCGCGGTTCATGGCGTCGTTACGGTCTTTCGCGCACCAGACCGACACTGCCTTCTGCCACGACTCAGACCCCGGACCAGTGCGCGGGTAGAAGAGATAGCGCACACGGATGCCGAGTTCGTTGTACTTGGCCATCTCGTTGTGCAGCTTGCGGCAGAACCCGCAATCGATGTCGGTGAACACCGTGACGGTGTACTTCGCGGCGCTCGGACCGAACACGATCATCTGCGATTCGGGCACGGTGCCCAGCAATGCGGTGCGCGCCTCGCGACGCCGCTTCTCGCTGATGTTGTCCTCGTCGACCAGATCGTACAGATCGCCGGCAAACACGTAGCGCGCATCGGCGGTCACGTAGAACACCTCCGCACCCCGGGTCACCTCGAGCACGCCCGGCACCAGCGAGCGGCGCACGTTTTCGGCCGAGACGCCGGGAATCCGCTTCGCGACTGCGGTCCGCGTGGCTGCGTCAACCGCGCCTTGCGCGGCTGCGGGCCGCGCCGGCGCTGCGGCCGACGGCGCTGCGGCTGGCTTCGATGCAGCTGGCGGTGTCGCGGGGCGCGGCGGATTCGCGGGCTGCGAGGCGAACACGACGGCAGCTCCGACCGCGAACAGGATGGCAACGGGGAGCAGGCGTCGGACGACGGTGGAACTCATGTCGGTGGGCTGGCTCGCTGGGAATTGCGCGACTGTAGTTCAGACCCACGACACGCGCAAAGGTTCGGCTGCTGGCGGGCCAGACGGGCCCGCAAACGCGGAATCAGCCGCGCGGATGATGCGCCGCGTGCATTTCCTTCATGCGCTCGCGGGCAACGTGCGTGTAAATCTGGGTCGTCGACAGGTCGCTGTGGCCCAGCAGCATCTGCACGACCCGCAGATCGGCGCCGTGATTCAGCAGATGCGTGGCGAAGGCGTGGCGCAGCGTGTGCGGCGAGAGATCCTTGTCGATGCTGGACTTGCGCGCGTAGCGCTTGACGATGTGCCAGAACGCCTGGCGCGTCATGCGATCGCCGCGGCGGGTCGGGAACAGGTAATCGGTGGTGCGATCGAGCAGGATCTCGTTGCGGGCGCCGGCGATGAACTCCTGCAGCCACCGCACCGCCTCTTCGCCGACCGGGATCAGGCGCTCGCGGTTGCCCTTGCCCAGCACGCGGATCACGCCCTGGTTCAGGTTCACGGCGTTGTACTTGAGGCTGACGAGTTCCGAGACACGCAAGCCCGTTGCATACAGCACTTCGAGCATGGTGCGGTCGCGATGGCCGAGCGGATCGGAGACCAGCGGTGCAGACAGCAGCGCCTCGACCTCTTCCTCGGACAGCGACTTCGGCAGCGAGCGACCGATCTTCGGCATCGCGATCTGGGCGGTCGGATCGTCACGGATCACGCCTTCGCGCACGAGGTAGCGGAA
>JBIITU010000114.1:0-8850 GCA_044340335.1 Steroidobacteraceae bacterium | reverse complement strand
TTGCATTGCGCAGTGCGACGCCGAAGTGATCGCCCAGGCCCTGGGTGGCGCCCAACTGCTGCCAGTGCTGCAGGTCTGCTGCCGTGTCGATGCCGCTGACGATCGGGGTCAGCTCGAGCGCGCGCGCGACGGCGAGCGCCGCGGCAGCTGCGCGCGCTGCAACGGCGTCGTCCCGCGAAGCGATCGCGAGCCCGCGATCGAGCTGCAGGCCCCATAGCGGCATGCGCGCCAGTCGCGGCAGCGAACTGACGCCGCGCCCGAACTCGTCGACGACGAGTCGGACG
This sequence comes from Steroidobacteraceae bacterium, assembly GCA_044340335.1. Classification (GTDB taxonomy): domain Bacteria; phylum Pseudomonadota; class Gammaproteobacteria; order Steroidobacterales; family Steroidobacteraceae; genus UBA964. Next base: position 8,566 of record JBIITU010000114.1, on the reverse strand, counting down.
CCGAGTTCTGCGAACGGGCGCAGCACCTTTCCCGGTGAACTGATGCCGGCCAGCACGCGCTCGGACAGACGCAGCTCCAGCTGCCCCGGCTGGATTTCGCCGGTGTCGATCCACTCGCGCACGTCGTCCAGCAGTGCCTCGGACGCGAAATGCTGGCGCAGCGCGCCGAACGAGATGCGGAAGTCGCCGCGCCCCAGGGCCCGCAGCGCCGGCGCATCGCGGCGCAGGCGGTGCAGCGCCCAGCGGGACAGATCCAGCGCGAGCCCAGTGCTCTCGGCGACGGGCAGGAACTCCGAGGGCTTGATGTCGTGGCGCAACTCGCTGGGCCAGCGCAGGTACGCGTTGACCGAGGCAAGGCGCCCATCGGCAAGGTCGCAGCGAGCCGCATAGCGCAGCGCGAACGCGTCGCCGGCGATGGCATCGCGCAGTTCGCGCTGAAAGTCGAGGCGCGCGAGCGAGCGCAGCTTCAGCGTATCGGAGTAGAAGTGCACGCCGCCGTTCTCGCTGCGGCGGGCCTCGAGCATCGCCGTCTGGGCATGATCGAGCAGCGGTTTGGTCTGGGTGGCGTCGTCGCCGAGCACGGCAATGCCGATGGCGGGTTTGACGCTGAACTGGGCATCGCCCACCGCGACCGGCTCCTGGAGCCGGCGCGCGAACTCGAGTGCGAGGTCGCGCAGCGCGCCGCGTTCGTCGAACTCGCGCACGATCAGGCCAAACACACCCTCGCCGATCCGTGCAACGCGCCAGACGCCTTCGCTGTCGCCGGGCGCGAGCCGCTGCAGCAGCGTCTCGACGACCTGCTGGCCGACCGCGTAGTCGATGATGCCGCCTATGTCGTTGATGCCATCAATGTGCACCATGCACAGCGCGAGGCGGCGCTCCCGCAGCGTCGCGTCGGCGATCTCGTCCTGAAGCAGCGCGAAGAACGCGCGACGCTCGACCGCCCCGCTGCGTACGCCTTCGCGGGCGCCCTCGACGGCAGCGGCGCTCGATTCGCGGATCACGCAGACGACGCGGTCGCGTCCATGCGCGGAGATCCGCGCCTCGAACGAGCGGCCCTGTTGCGAGAAGTTCAGCGATTCGCTGCCGCGGTTGCTGATCGCGCGGCGCACGAGCTGCCGGATCCGGGCGCCGGTCTCGGCGTCCCAGATCTCGTCTGGGCTGCGGCCTGCGAGTGGCTGGTCAGCGCAGCGCACGCCCAGCAGGCGCCCGCCGAGATGCCGCAGCACTACACCGTCGCGTCCGAGGAACGCGACGAGATCCGGCATGGCCTCGATCAGCGAATCGTCGCTCATCGATCCATGGGTCCCTGCAGGATGCGCAACTGGTCGACGGTGTCGGCGCCGCTGATCAGCGGGCGCCGCACATCGAGGTAGCCGCCTTCCTCGAGGGTAGTCGCATCGCGTTCGATGGCTTCCTGCACCGACAACAGGTCGAGGGCGCGATCGGTGCAGCACCAGCCCACCCAGGTGTTGCGCTGCCGCTTGGCGCGGTAGAGCGCTGCGTCGGCAACGGCCAGCGTTTCCTCGAACGAGCCGCGATTGTGATAGTTCGGAATCAACGGATAGACCGAGAAGCCGATCGAGCAGCTGGTGCGTGCGGCGACGCCGTCGCCGATGCGGAATATCTGCTTGGATACGGCCGAACGGATGCGCTCCGCCAGATCCGACGCTGCGTTCATGTCGGCGCCCTGGCACAGCAGCAGGAACTCATCGCCGCCCCAGCGCACGACCTGGTCGCTGCTGCGCGAGACGCGCTTCAGGATCTCGCCAATCTGCAGCAGCACCCGGTCGCCGGCTTCGTGGCCATGCTGGTCGTTGATCGGCTTCAGTCGATCGAGGTCGACCATCATGATGGAGAACTGCGGGGCAGCCACGCCCGGCGAGCGTGCTTCGCTGATCAGGCGCCCGACGGTGTCGTACAGCGCGCGGCGATTGCCGAGCCCCGTCAGCGGATCGGTGTAGCTCGCCTCGCGCAGCTGGCGGTTCGCCACCTCGAGCTGCCCGTTGCGCAGGTTCAGCTCCTCGGTGCGCTCCTCGACCTCGCGCTCGAGGCGGCGCTTGTAGGACGCCTCGCGTTCGAGCCTGCGCTGCTGGCTGAACCAGACAGACGCCAGCAGCGCGAGTAACGCGGCGGCATACAGTGTCCAGGCCCACCAGCGCTGCCACGGCGGCGGCTCCACGCCGATCGCAATCGAGGCGCCCTGTTCGTTCCAGACGCCGTCACTGTTCGCCGCGCGCACGCGGAATACGTAGTCGCCGCCATCGAGGTCTGTATACGTCGCCTGGCGTTGCGTGCCGGCGTCGACCCAGCCCGCATCGAAGCCTTCGAGCATGTACTGGTAGCGGTTCTCGGCTGGTGCAGCAAAGTCGAGTCCGGCAAAGCGGAACGCCAGCACGTCGTCCTTGTAGCCGAGGCGCATTTCCTGCACGGCTTCGTGTGGCATGCCGAGGTCCGCTCGCGCATTGAGCTTCAGAACCTCGGTGATGACGACCGGTGGCACGTGGGTGTTGGTCTGCAGCCGCTCGCTGAAGAATGCGTTGTAGCCCTGTGCACCGCCGAAGAACAGTTCGCCGGATGGCGCAGCGTAGTGCGCGCCGAAGTTGAACTCATCGCCCTGCAGGCCGTCGCTGCGCCGGAAGTTCGTGAAGCGGCGCCCCTTGACGTCGAAGCGTGACAGGCCGCGATTGGTGCTGAACCACAGCCGGTCGCGCGCATCCGACTCGATGCCGTAGACGGTGCTGTTGGGCAGGCCATCGGCCTCCGAGAAATTCTCGAACTCCAGTCCGCGCTCAGACATCGGCGAGCCCAGCGCCCGGTCGAGGCCGCCGCCACGCGTGCCGATCCACACTTGTCCGCCCTCATCGACGTGGATGTCGTACACCGTGTTCGCGCTCAAAGAGCTTGCGATGGCGGCGTCATGGCGGTACTGCTGGAAGCGTCCAGTGCCCGGATCCAGCACGTTCAGGCCGCCACCATCGGTGCCTATCCAGATCAGGCCGGTGTGGTCTTCCACGATCGCGGTGGCCCGGTCGCTCGACAGTCCATTGGCGCCCTGGCGATCGACCGGGTAGCGGCGCACGCTGTCGTCGCCGGCGTCGATGCGGGCGATGCCGCCGCCGAAGGTGCCGACCCAGACGTTGCCGCGCGAGTCCAGCGCGAGCGCCATGACGCCAGGCGCGCTCAGCGACGTCGGGTCGTCCTTGCGGTAGGTAAAGCGATCGATGCGGCCGGAGCGCAGGTCGAGGCGCGCGATGCCCGCCGACATCGTTCCCACCCAGACCCGGTCGCGCGCGTCGACGATCACGGCCATGACGTTGTCGTCGCCGATGTCACGGGTACGATCTTCGCTGCGGCCATAGCGTTGCAGCGTGCCGCCGCGGCGATCCAGCGCGACCAGGCCGCCGCCGAACGAACCGATCCACAACTTGCCGCTGCTGTCTTCGGCAAACGACGTGACGTTGTTGGCGGCGCCGTCGCCGAGCTGACGATGCCCGAACGCCCAGGTGCGCGGATTCCAGCGCGCGAGGCCCCCGGACTTCGTGCCGATCCACAGCAAGCCACCGCGGTCTTCGAACAGGGTGGTGATGTGGTTGTCGGGCAGCGTCGTCAGGTCGCCCGGTTCCTGGCGCACGACGTTGAAGCGCTCGGCACGCCGATCGAGCAGCGCCAGGCCGCGCGCAGTGCCTACCCAGATGCGGCGCGCGCTGTCCTGCAGCAGCGCCGTGACGCGGTCGTCGGGCAGGCTGCCGGGATCATCGGCCGAATGGCGCAGCAGCAGCAGCGAGCCCGCTGCCGGATCGAGCCGACCGAGGCCCGCGCTGGTCGCGAGCCAGATCGTGCCTCGCTCGTCTATCTGCAGCGCCGTGACATGCCGACGCACGCCGGCAGGCAGCGCGGCGGCGAGCCGATCGCTCCAGCGCGTGACGCGCTCTGTGCGGGGGTCGAGGCTGTCGAGGCCTCCTTCGCTTGCGATCCAGATCCTGCCGTCGACGTCTTCGCCGATATCGAGGATCGCGTCGTTGCTGAGCGAATCAGGGTTGCTGAGATCGCGCCGGAACTGGCGCGTCTGGCCGTCGCGCAGATCGATCAGCGTCAGGCCGGCGCCACGGGTGCCGACCCACAGCCGCCCGCCGCGATCGAACTTGAGTGCCCTGACCGTGGCCTGCGGATCGAGCAGGGCCTTGCCGTCCGCCCCGAGCAGCGGCAGGAAGTGCCCTGTCGCGTCATCGCGCATGGCGACGCCGCCGCCATCCGTGCCGACGAAGAGCCGCCCCTGTGCATCGCGCGCAATCGCGGAAATCCAGTTGTTGGGCAGGCTGCGCGCATCCTCGCGATCGCGCACGACGTGCAGGAACTCGTAGCCGTCGAAGCGATTCAGGCCGTCTTCGGTACCGATCCAGATGAAGCCGCCGCGATCCTGGTGAATCGCGGTAACGCTACCCTGAGACAGCCCGCTGTCCGCGCCGAGTCGCGCAAACAGCATCTCCTCGGTGGGCACCTGCGCGGCGGCAGGCAAGACCCATCCCGACACCAGCAGCGCCGCGAATGCCACGGCCAGCCGCCCGACACTCTGTCGATGCAGTCGGGGGCGGCAGTGATCGGGCGGATTGAGCATGGTCTTCCAGTAGGCGTCGGGCGCAGTCGTTCCGTCGACAGGAACCGCCGCCCACCTATCCTACGAACGAGTGGCAGTCCCGTCCGGTAATCGCCCGCAAACGGTGCGAGATTGAGTTGAGTTCTCCGCTTTGTGAGGCGCGTCACATGAGATGGCGGCTCAGTCCTCGTTGATGCTGACCGACTGGTTGCCAATGCTCATGGCGGTGTTGTTGCCGGTCACCGCATTGCTCCAGAGATAGCCGTTGCTCCAGAGGTAGCCGTTCGACCACAGGTAGCCATTGCTCCACAGGTAGCCGTTGCTCCACAGGTAGCCGTTGCTCCACAGGTAGCCATCGCTCCAGAGGTAGCCGTTGGCGCTGGCGTAGTTGTTCGACCACAGGTAACCGTTGCTCCACAGGTAACCCGCACCCCAGGCCGTGTTGCCCCACAGCCGGGCGGTGTCCTCGACCATGATCGCCGAGCCCGAGTCCGAGCGCGCCATCAGCGGCGACAGCGCCGGCACCGTCAGGCGGCCCGTGTCGGCCAGCGCCGCGCGTGCGTCGAGCACGCCGGTGCCGACCGCGGTCGCTTCGCCCGCGATCTTGCGCGACGAGCGCATCAGTCGCGCCTTGACCGAGGCCGGATTCAGAGTCGGATCCCTGCTGAGCATCAGCGCAGCCGTGCCCGAGACCATCGCGGCGGACATGCTCGTGCCGCTCAGGCGCAGGTGGCCGGTGGCATTGCAGTTCGTGCCGCAGGTCGGTACTCGGGTCGGCAGCAGCGTGCGCATGCGCGACGAAGCCGGGATCGTCGAGACGATGCCGTTGCCCGGCGCGACCAGGTCAGGCTTCAGCACGTGGTCGATCATCGAAGGGCCGCGCGACGAGAACGTCGAGATGCTGTCGTCGGCGAAGTTCGTGCCGGTGCCGGCGTCGTTCAGCGAGCCGACCGTGATGACCTTGCGCGATGTGCCGGGGCTGGTGATCGTCATGTGGCCATAGCGGCCGTAGTTGCCCGCCGACGTGACGACGACGAAGCCGTTGTCGACCAGCCGGTCGACGGCCATGACCAGCGGGTCGGACTGGATGCTCTCGAACACCGGCGTGCCCAGCGACAGGTTGACGACGCGGATGCCGCGCGCAGCGCCGTTCGCGAGCAGCCAGTCGAGACCGGCGAACACGTCCCACATGTCGCCGCGACCGCGGCCGTCGAGCACGCGCACGTCGTGCAGCGCGATGCCGCGCGCGACGCCAGGGAAGCTGCCCGCCGACGACATCGCATTGCTGCCGACGATGCCGGCGACGTGCGTGCCGTGGCCGAGCAGGTCCTGCGTTTCGCCGCGGTTCGTGTCGATCGTGACGTTGTCGACCCACAGCGTGGAGCTCACGCCGCTGCGCGCGACGCGGAAGCGGATCCGCGTGTTCGCGCTGCGATACGGGGTCAGGTCGTAGGACCAGCCCCAGCCGCGCTCGTTCCACGAGAAGCGCTCGAGCACGGTCCAGCTGCTGCCGCCGTTGCTCGACACCTCGAGCACGAATTCTTCCTGGCCGTTGCTGCCGTTTCGGCGGTGGAAGTCGAAGCTCAGCACCGCGCTGAATGCATTGGCGAGATTGATGCCCCGGCTGGCCGAGTCATTCAGGCCGCCGGCCGCGTTGATTTCGAGGCAGCGGCTCGCGGAATCCGGGCAGTCGTTCTGGCGCACCAGGACCGATCCGGAGCTCGACGAGCTGTTGTCGCCGCTCTCGCTCCAGTTGCTGGCCCAGCCATCCGGGCCATTGCTGTTGGAGAACGAAACGTTGTTGAACTCGTCGCGGGCGGCCGTCGTCGTCTTGTACCAGACCTCGACGTCGTCGACGTAGAACACGGCGGTCGAGTCGGCATCGGTGACGCGGAAGCGCAGGCGCGTGTTCGCCGACGCCCACGGCGTGATGTCGAGCCAGTGGTAGCCGTCGATGTTGTCGGCGAACGTCGCGAGCGGCGCGCTCCAGGTCTGGCCGCCGTTGCTGCTCAGCTCGACCGCGACGACGACGGTATTGCTACGGTTGTGCATGCGGAAGCCGAACCCCAGCGACGCCTGCGTGGCGCCGGCGAGATCGAGCGAGCGCTGGATGCCGGTGCCGACGGCAACGGCGTCGATCTCGACGCAGATCGAGTCCCAGGCGGGGCAGAAGTCGCGCTCGACCGTGACGCGACCCGTCGCCGGGTTGCCGTCGTCGGCGAGCTCGGTCCACGGCGTGTCGTGCCACGGGTCGGTGCCATCGCTGCCGCTCAGGCTCGCGGCGTTCCAGAAGTAGTCGGCGTAGGAGTTCCACATCGTCCAGCGCGCATCGGCGAGCACGACCCGCGACGCGACGTTCAGGTCGCCGTGGGCGGCGATACCCGAGTCGACGATGGCGACGCCGATCGAGCTCGACGGGGTGACGTAACCCTTCGTGCCCTGCAGCGGCACGCGGGCGGCGTTGAGCGCGGCGGTGCTCGCACTCGCGACCGGCGCGTTGACTTCGATGAACTCGACGCCCGGCACGTCCGCGAGCGCGGCAACTTTCTGGCCGGCGATGCGAACCGCGCGCAGCGGCAGATGCTCGTAGCTGCGCACGACCTGGCCGCCAGCCGCGCGGATCGCGCGCGTGGTCGCTTCGGTCGGCATCGACTCGAAGCGCACGATGACTTCGATCGGGCGTGGCGAAGAGGACTGCGTCAATGCGGCGACGCGCTGGCTCAGGCGCGGATCCTTCGGCTGCGGACCGGCATCTTGCAGGCGCTGGATGTCCGCCGGCGCGTCACGGCCATTGCTGGCCACCGGTGCGACGTCGAGCGGGGCCAAAGCTGCGGCAGCCGCAGCACCGTCGACGCCGGCGGCAGTAACAGCTGGAGTGGTGTCTATGTGGCGCTGCGGTACCGCCTCGGCGTGCGAAGGCACGGCGTTGGCCGCGATCGCGGTCGGCGCAGGGGCACTGATGGCTGCGCCGATCGGCGCATCCGCGGAATCGCCTGCACCCGCCCACAGCGCGAGCGTGGCGATGGCCGCCGAGGCCGTGACCCACTTGATCTGATTGCCGTATCGCATGTCCGTCTTCCGCCGCATCGGTTTCTCGATGGGCAGAATTCTGCGGACCCGGGCTGTGATTCACGCCGCGCTGGGGCCTGTCGCCAACTGGCGAATCGTGACGCGGTTCAAATAATGCAACGGTAAAATCAGCGGCGCAGCGCGGCCACTGACCATAGTGCGCCGACACCCGTCAGCGTCCAGCCGACCCAGTCCGGGTGCTGTCCGACGGCCATCCACAGCAGGCCGCCGCCCAGCAGCACTGCGCCGAGCGTGACGCGGTTGCGGCGCCGGTCGGAAGCCTCGATCGAGCGGCGCAGCGACTCCATGTTGGCATCGAGGTGCCGCGACTCGACCTGCAGTCGCAGCGTGCCATCCTGCGCGCGCTGCACGGCGCCGCGCAGCAGCGGTGGCAGGGCGCGCGCGGCTTCGAGGATCTCGGGAATTTCCCTGCGCAGGTTGCCGATCATCGCCGCACCGCTGATCCGCTCCTGCATCCACTCGCGCAGGATCGGTGCCGCGGTCTGCCAGATGTCGAGCTCGTCGTAGAGCTGGCGCCCGAGGCCCTCGATGTTGAGTAGCGTCTTCTGCAGCAGGATCAACTGCGGCTGGATCACCATGTCGAAACGGCGCGAGATGTCGAACAGCCGCAGCAGGATGGTGCCGAAGGAGATGTCCTTCAGCGGCTTGTTGAAGATCGGCTCGAGCACCGTACGGATCGCCGATTCCATTTCGTCGACGCGGGTGTCGGGCGGCACCCAGCCGGATTCGACGTGCAGCACGGCGACGCGACGGTAGTCGCGGTCGAACACGGCGAGAAAGTTCTCTGCCAGGTAATGCTGGTCGCGCGGATCGAGCGTGCCGACGATGCCGAAGTCGATCGCGGCATAGCGCGGCTCGGCCGGGTTGTCGATCAGCACG
>JBIITU010000113.1:0-8917 GCA_044340335.1 Steroidobacteraceae bacterium | reverse complement strand
ATCAGCCCGCGCGAGCTCGACCAGTACCTGGAAAAGCAGCGCACGCGGCCGTCCGAGCTCAACGAGTACAACCTGTCGCACATCCTGATCGCCGTGCCGCAGGCCGGTACGCCGCAGCAGATCGAGGAAGCGTCGCGGCGCGCAGCCAACGTCTTCGAACGCGCGAAGGCCGGCGAAGACTTCTCGCAGCTCGCGGTCGCGTACTCGAACAGCCAGACGTCGCTCGAGGGCGGCAGCCTCGGCTGGCGCAAGGGGCCGGAAATCCCGACCGTGCTCGCCGACCTCGTGGTCGGCCTCAAGGCGGGCGACATCAGCGAGCCGCTGCGCACGCCGTCCGGCTATCACATCGTCAAGCTCAACGAACTGCGTGGTGCCGACCTGCCCTCCGTCGTACAGCAGACTCGCGCGCGCCACATCCTGCTGAAGCCTACCGAGATCCAGGACGACGCGACCGTGCGCCAGCGACTCATCACGCTGCGCGATCGCATCGTTGCCGGCGAGGATTTCGCGGTTCTTGCCAAGGTTGTCTCGGAGGACCCGGGCTCGGGCGCCGAAGGCGGCGATCTGGGCTGGAGCGCGCCCGGCGCCTTCGTGCCGGAGTTCGAGGCCGTGCTTGCGAGCCTCACCGACAACGAGATCAGCCAACCGTTCCGCACGCAGTTCGGCTGGCACATCGTGCAGCTGCTGGGCCGCCGCGAGTTCGACAACACCGACGAGCTGCGCCGGCAGCGCGCGTTCATGCAGCTGCGCGAGAGCAAGGCCGAGGAAGAAACGGAGCTGTGGCTGCGTCGCCTGCGTGACGAGGCCTACGTCGAGACCCGCATCTGATCCGGGCGTCGCGATGAATGCGGCGCCGCTGCCCCGCATCGCGCTGACCTCGGGCGAGCCGGCGGGCATCGGGCCCGAGCTGTGCGCGATGCTCGCCGCGCAGACCGACATTGCTGCCGAACTGGTCTGCTTCGCTGACCGCGACCTGCTCGCGACCCGCGCCGCGAGCGCCGGCATCGAGGTTGCACTGCGTGACTTCGACCCAGCCGCGGCACCGCAGGCGCATCGCCGCGGCACGCTGCTGGTAGCGCATCGTCCGCTCGCCACCGCCTGCGAAGCCGGCCGCCTCGATCCGGCCAATGCACGCCACGTGCTCGAATTGCTGGACGGCGCACTCGCGGGCGTCACCGCCGGCCGCTTCGACGCGATGGTCACCGCGCCGGTGCAGAAGAGCGTGATCAACGACGCCGGCGTGCCGTTCTCCGGCCACACCGAGTATCTCGCCGAGCACACCGGCGCGGCACTGCCGGTGATGCTGCTGGTGGCGGGCCGGCTGCGCGTCGCGCTGGCCACGACGCACCTGCCGCTCGCGGCGGTCAGCGCCGCGATCACGCGCGAACGGCTCGATGCAACGCTGCGCATCATCGACGCGGACCTGCGGCGCCTGTGGGGCCTGGCCCGGCCGCGCATTGCCGTCTGCGGCCTCAACCCGCATGCCGGCGAAGCCGGCCACCTCGGACGCGAGGAGATCGACACCATCGCGCCGGCAATCGATGCGGCGCGGCGCGCCGGGCTGTGCGTCGCCGGACCGCTGCCGGCCGACACCGTGTTCCTGCCGCGCGAACTCGCACAGCACGATGTCGTGCTCGCGATGTACCACGACCAGGGACTGCCGGTGCTCAAGCATGCAGGCTTCGGCGAAGCGGTCAACGTGACGCTGGGCCTGCCGATCATCCGCACGTCCGTCGATCACGGCACGGCGCTGGCGCTGGCCGGCAGCGGCCGCGCGGACGTCGGCAGCCTGCGCGCCGCGGCGCTGCTCGCGGTCGAGTTCGCGCAGCGCCGCCACGCCGGCGTGGCGGCCTGAGTCGCCACGGATGGTGTTCGCCCGCAAGCGCTTCGGCCAGCATTTCCTGCACGACCCGGCCACGCGGCAGCGGATCGTCGACGCCGTCGACGCGAGCAGCGCCGATGCGCTGGTCGAGATCGGGCCGGGCCGCGGTGCGCTGACGCGACTGCTGCGCGAGCGTGCCGGCACGCTCGATGCCATCGAGATCGACCGCGACCTGGCCGCCGAACTGGAAGCCGGGTACGCCGCCGACAGCGGCTTCGTGCTGCATCGCACCGATGCACTGCGTTTCGATTTCGCTGCGCTTGCGCAGGCACGCGGGCAGCGGCTGCGCATCGTCGGCAACCTGCCGTACAACGTCTCGACGCCGTTGTTGTTCCACCTGCTCGCGACGCATGCTGCCATCGCGGACATGCACGTCATGCTGCAGCGGGAAGTGATCGAGCGCATCGTCGCGGCGCCCGGCAGCGAACACTACGGCAGGCTGGGGGTCATGCTTGCGCCCTGGGTCGAGGCCGAGCATCTTTTCGATGTGGGGCCTGGCGCGTTCCAGCCGCCGCCCCGGGTCTGGTCGGCGGTGGTGCGCCTGCGGGTCCGGCCGGAGCCGGCGTTCGCGCTCGACGCCCGCTACGGCAAACTCGTGACCACGGCTTTCTCTGCCCGCCGCAAAACGCTGCGCAATGCCTGTCGCGGGTTGCTCGAGGCGAGCGCGATCGAAGCGGCCGGCATCGACCCGGGCGTACGCCCCGAAACGCTGTCCCCGGCGCAGTTCGGCGCGCTTGCGCAGCGCATGCCGAGCGGCTAGCGTTCCTATCATGGTGCCCTATCGCAAACTGCTGTGCGTGGTCGATCTGGACGACGACGCCGCGTCGATCGCCGCGCGCGCGCTTGCAATCGCGCGTCTGTCGGGCGGCGACGTGCAGCTGCTGCACGTATTCGAGTTCGTGCCCGTCGAGCCGATGGGCGAGACGCTGATGCCCGCAGTGCAGATCGAAGCCGAATTGCTGGCGCGCGCGCGACAGCGCCTGCATGCCCTCGCGGCTGACGTCGGCATCCCCGCCGAGGCGGTGCGCGTCGAGAGCGGCAGCATCAAGGGCGAGATCATCCGCGTCGCGCGCGAGCTCGGCGCAGACCTGATCGTCATCGGCAGCCGCGAGCGCCATGGCGTCTCCATCCTCGTGAATTTGACCGAGGATACTGTCCTGCACCAGTCGCCCTGCGATGTGCTGGCGGTGCGCATCGCCGGCGGCCGCAACTGAATCGACACTCTCCGGAACGATTTCATGGACAGCACCCGCAACCGCATCGGCATCGAAGTCGAGACGACTTACCTCGACGATCAGTCGGAGCCGAAGGATCGGCGCTTCGTGTTCGCGTACACGATCACGATCCGCAATGAAGGCGCGGTCGCGGCGAAACTGCTGACGCGACACTGGATCATCACCGACGCCGATGGCCGCGTGCAGGAAGTGCGCGGTGACGGCGTCGTCGGCGAGCAGCCCCGGCTCGCGCCGGGCCAGGGCTTCCGCTACTCGAGCGGCGCCGTCATCGAAACGCCGGTGGGCTCGATGCAGGGCAGTTACCAGATGCAGACCGATGACGGCGAGCGCTTCAGCGCGCCGATCGCGCCGTTCCGCCTCGCCAAGCCAGGCATCCTGCAGTAGTCGATGGCGCGCTGGGCCATCGGCGACGTCCAGGGCTGCGCGGCCGAGCTGCGCGAGCTACTGCAACAGCTGCGCTTCCGTGCCGATCGCGACCAGCTGTGGTTCGTCGGCGATCTCGTCAACCGCGGCCCGCAATCACTCGAGGTCTTGCGCCTGGTGCGTTCGTTGGGCGCCAACGCGGTCGTCGTGCTCGGCAATCACGACCTACACCTGCTCGCCGTCGCACTCGGCGGCAACCGCGAGCGCAAGCGCGGCGACACGCTCGACGCGATACTGGCCGCGCCCGATCGCGACGTGCTGCTCGACTGGCTGCGCACCCGGCCACTGGCCTACCGCGACCCGACGCACGGCGAATTGCTGATCCATGCCGGCCTGCTGCCGCAGTGGAGCGTGCCGCAGGCGCTGGCGTTGTCGGCGGAGATCGAGCACACCCTGTATGCAGATCCTGAGCGATTGCTCGGCGGCATGTATGGCAACCAGCCGGATCACTGGGACGATGCACTGACCGGGCTGCCGCGACTGCGCTGCGCGATCAACGCGCTGACCCGCCTGCGCTGGTGCACGCGCACGGGCGTGATGGACCTCAAGCGCAAGCACGCCCCGGGTCGCGACGAACGCGATTACATGCCGTGGTTTCGGGTTCCGGGCCGCGCCAGCGCCGGCACGCCGATCGTGTTCGGACACTGGTCGACGCTGGGTTTCCTCGCCGAAGCCGACATCGTCGCGCTCGACACCGGTTGCGTCTGGGGTGGCAGCCTGACCGCGTGGTCGCTCGAGCGCCGCGAACGACGCAGCGTGCCTTGCGCGGGCTATCAGGAGGTCGGTGGCGACTGATCGCTTGCGGGCGGTGCGGCTGGCGGCGGCGCTGAAGCCGGCGATACCACCGCACCCCAGCGCACTCGCAGCGCATCGTCACCGCGCGCACGCACGAATGACGGCGGCAGTTCCAGATCGAGCGTCGGCCGCTTGGCGCTCGCCACCACCGGCAGCAACACGCGCTGCGCGGCGCTGATTTCGAGCGCCTCGAAGCTGCCGGGCCTGACGCGGAACGCCACCCGGACCGGCCAGCCCGCCGCCGTCTTGGGGCGCATCATGACGCTGCCCGCGCCACTCGCTGCGGTCAGGTCGATGATCAAGGTATTGCGACGGAAATACTGCGGGAACGCGTTGACGGGCGCGCCCGCATCCGGCGACTCGAACACGATCTCGTCGACCGGCTCCGGGACCGGGGTGGGCTTGGCGGCGAACGGCCAGCGCAGCTGCGGCACCTGGACACTGCTGCAACCGGCGAGCGCGGTCGCAAGACCCAGCATCACGAGCAGCGCGCCACTGCGCGCGCCCTTGCGCGGCCATTTGCTGATCGACTGTCGCTTCACGGTGACACTCCCCCGCGCGTTCTTGCGTACCATAGCCGCAAAGAGTGTACGAGAATCCGCGCCATGAAACCGCTGAACGCGTTCCATTTGCAGCACTGGATCGACACGAACCGGCATCTGTTGAAGCCGCCGGTCGGCAACAAGTGCCTGTTCAGCGACAGCGAGTTCATCGTCATGGTGGTCGGCGGTCCCAACGCGCGCAAGGATTTCCACGTCGATCCGGGCGAGGAGTTCTTCTACCAGCTCGAGGGCGACATGCTGCTGCGGACCGTGCAGGACGGCCGCCGCGTCGACGTGCCGATCCGTGCCGGTGAGGTGCTGCTGCTGCCACCCAACGTGCCACATTCGCCGCAGCGTTTCGCGAACACCGTCGGCCTCGTCGTCGAGCGGCAGCGGCGCCCGGGCGAACTCGATGCCTTCCAGTGGTACTGCGAGAACTGCGACGCGCTGCTCTACACCGAGCAGCTGACCCTGACGGACATCGAGACACAGTTCCCGCCGCTGTTCGAACGCTTCTACGGCAATCCGGACAACCTGCGTTGCCGCGCCTGCGGCGCCACGATGGAGCGACCGGGATGACGCTCGCAGCCCGCTGGCAGGCGGGCGGTGTCGAGTGGCGCGCGCACCTCGAGGCACCTTTCAGCCTCGCGATCGCGCTGCGCTTCGACGCGCCGGGCGTGCGCCACTTCGGCGCGCCGCCGCCGCTGACCGCAGCATTCAGCGTCGGCGACTTCAACGGCGAAGTCGCGCGCGGCGCCAGCTGTAACTGTCGCAGCATCACGCTGATCCCGCACTGCCACGGCACGCACACCGAGTGCATCGGCCACCTGACGGCAGCGCCCGTGCATGCCTGGCAGGTGGCGCCGCGCAGCCTCCAGCCAGCGCTGCTGCTGTCAGTGCCGGTCGTTGCCGCGCGTGATTGCGCCGAGACCAGCCGGCCGGCGCCCCAGCCCGACGACTTGCTCGTGACGCGCGCCGCGCTCGAACAGGCGCTCAGGCAACTCGCGCAGCCCGCGCGGCAGTTCGCGACCACCGCCGTCGTGATCCGGACGCTGCCGAACGACGCCGGCAAATGCAGCCGTGATTACAGCGACGGCCGTGCACCCTACCTCAGCCTCGACGCGGTGCGTTGGCTCCGCGACCGCGACACCCGGCACCTGGTGCTCGACCTGCCGTCGCTCGATCGCAGTCACGATGCGGGCGAGCTCGCCGGACACCGGCTGTTCTTCGGCCTGCCCGACCGCGCAACCGGCATCGCTGGCAGCACGGCCGCGCGCGCCGACTGCACCATCACGGAACTGGCCTTCGTGCCCGATGCCCTCGACGACGGTGCTGTGCTGCTGCAACTGACCATGCCCGCGATCGACGGCGATGCGGTGCCCAGCGAGCCGCTGCTGTATCGGCTGGAGGCAGCATGAGCCTCGAGCCGCTGCCACGTTCGTTCGAGGATGCGCGCGCGCTCGATGCAGCGGACCCGCTGCACGCCGCGCGACAGCGGTTCGAACTGCCGCGCGGCGCCGACGGTACGGCGTTGACTTACCTGTGCGGCCACTCGCTCGGCCTGATGCCGCGCGCCGCGCGCGCGCTTGTCAGCGGTGAACTCGACGACTGGGCGCGGCTCGCCGTCGAGGGGCACCATCACGCCGAGCGCCCGTGGATCGACTACGCCGACCGCGCCCGCGCCGGCCTCGCGGCGCTGACGGGCGCGGATCCGCAGGAAGTTGTCGCGATGAACTCGCTGACCGTCAACCTGCACCTGATGCTGGCGAGCTTCTACGCGCCGCGCGGCGCGCGGCGGCGCATCCTGATCGAGGACGGCGCGTTTTCATCCGACCGGCATGCCGTCGCGGCGCAGATCGCCTGGCATGGGCTCGACCCGGCCGCCGAGCTGGTGGAGCTCACGCCGCGACCGGGCGAGGCGACGCTGCGCGCCGAGGACATCGACGCGGCGATCGAGCGCGAAGGCGAACGACTCGCCCTCGTGCTGTGGCCCGGGGTGCAGTACCGCACCGGCGAGGCCTTCGACTGCGGCCGCATTGCGCGCGCAGCGCACCGCGTCGGTGCGCTCGCCGGTTTCGATCACGCGCATGCGATCGGCAACCTCGCGCTCGACCTGCACGCCGACGACGCCGACTTCGCGGTCTGGTGCAGCTACAAGTACCTGAATGCCGGCCCCGGCGCGATCGGCGGCGCCTACGTCGCGGCACGCCATGGCGCCGATCCGGCGCGGCTGCGGCTCGCGGGCTGGTGGGGCCATGAGGCGGCGACGCGATTCCAGATGGCGCCGCATTTTCGGCCCGAGAGCGGTGCCGCGGGCTGGGCGCTGAGCAACCCGCCCATCCTGTCGACCGCACCGCTGCTGGCATCACTGGCCGAGTTCAGCGCCGTCGGCATGCCGGCACTGCGGGCGCGCTCGCAGCGGCTGACCGCGCTGTTCGCCGCCCTGCTGCAGGCGCATTGCGGGCGCGCGATCTCCATCATCACGCCGGCAGATCCCGCCCTGCGCGGCGCGCAGTTGTCATTGCGCTGTGGTTCGCCCGCGCGCGCGCGGCAGTTGTTCAGCGCGCTGCAGGCAACGGGCGTGATCGGGGACCGGCGCGAACCTGACATCCTGCGATTCGCACCCGTGCCGCTCTACAACGGCTGCGCCGACGTGTGGACGGCAGTCGACACACTGCGGCGCGCCCTCGAGGACAACGACTGATGCGACGCGGCGAACCCGTCACGATCGTCGGCGCAGGGCTCGCCGGCGCGCTGCTCGCGGTGCTGCTCGCACAGCGCGGCCTGCAGGTGCGCGTGTTCGACCGGCGCCCGGATCCGCGCCACGCAAACGCCGAACGCGGCCGCTCGATCAATCTCGTGCTGGCGGCTCGCGGCCTGCGCGCGCTCGAGCGCGCGAACCTGCTGCCGCGGATCGCGCCGCTGCTCGTCAAGGTCAGCGGCCGCGCCGTGCACGAGGGCGAGGCCATGCCAACGCGCCTGCCCTACGGCCAGCAGGGTGAGTTCATCCATTCGGTGTCGCGCGGCGACCTGAACCGCGCGCTGATCGACGCCGCTGCCGCGACGCCCGCCGTCGAACTTCGCTTCGGGCAGCAGTGCCTCGGCGTCGCACCGGCCTACGACACGCTGCTGCTGCGTGACGTCGCCTCGGGCTCCGCGTATGCAGCCACGCTCGGCCCGACCATCGCGACCGACGGTGCCGGCTCCATCGTGCGGCAGAGCCTGGTCGCCGCCGGGCTGATCGGCGTGCGCGAAGAGCGCCTCGACCACGACTACAAGGAACTGACCATGCCCGCGGTGGCGGCCGCGCCGCTGGCCCGCGATGCGCTGCACATCTGGCCCCGCGGCGGCTTCATGCTGATGGCGCTGCCGAACACCGACGCGAGCTTCACAGCCACGCTGTTCCTCGCGCGGCACGGTGCGCAGGGCTTCGCAGCGCTGCAGGACCGCGCCGCCGTGCAGCAGTTCTTCGCGCGCGAGTTCGCGAGCGCGCTGCCGTTCCTGCCCGATTACCTCGACGAGTTCAGCGCCAACCCGCAGGGCCTGCTCGGCACCGTGCACTGCGACCGCTGGCACCATGGCGGGCGGGTCCTGCTGCTCGGCGATGCCGCGCATGCCATCGTGCCGTTCCACGGCCAGGGCATGAACTGCGCGTTCGAGGACTGCATCGAGCTCGCCGAGCTGCTCGAGACCGGGCTCGACTGGCCCGAGGCGTTCGCGGAATTCGAACGCCGCCGCCGGCCCCAGGCCGAGGCGATCGCGCAGATGGCGCTCGAGAATTACATCGAGATGCGCGACACGGTTCGCGATCCGGTCTTCCAGCGCCGCAAGGCCTGGTCACTGGAACTCGAGCGGCGGCATCCCGGTCAATTCATCCCGCGCTACTCGATGGTGATGTTCCACGCCGAGATCCCCTATGCAGAGGCGCTTCGGCGTGGCGCCGCGCAGGAGCAGCTGCTCGCGGAACTCGACCACGGCGGCGCGCTCGACGACGCCGTGCTGGGGCGTGCCGCGACCCTCATCGAGGCGCGGTTGCCGCC
>JBIITU010000112.1:0-8927 GCA_044340335.1 Steroidobacteraceae bacterium | reverse complement strand
CCTTCCCGCCGCGACCGTCTGGGAGGAAGTGCGCCACTTCGACCGGGTACTGAAGTGGGTGCCGGGTGGCGAAAGCAGCACCATCACCGTCACGGGTACGGGCGTGGGTGCGCTGCGCGACATTCACCTGTCGACGCAGGGCTATGTGCAGCATCGGCTCGTCGCGTTCGACGAGACGGCGCGCATGTTTTCCTACGAACTCACCGCAGGGCAGCCGATCGGCATGCTGGATTACGTCGTTGTCGCGACGGTGACGCCAGTGGACGCCGGGCACTGCACGATCCGCTGGGCGGGCCGGATGACGGCGGATGCCTCGACGAACGAAGTCGAGGTCGGGCGAGCGCTCGTGGTGGCGCTTGCCAACATGACGAGCGGCATCATCGCGCGCCTCAAGGGCGAGGCGCCGGTCTACATCACTCAGCCGAACGAGGCCTGGCAGCTGCAGCAGCGCTGAGGTGCGCCGCGGTTGCGGGCCCCTTCAGCACTGCGTCAGACTCAGCACGTTCCCATCGGGATCGCTGAACCACGCGACCTTGGCGCTGCCGTCGGGCGCCGACCAGACGCCGCGCTCGTCCTGGCCGAAGCCGGGGTAGATCGTGAACTTGACGCCGCGTCGCGTGAGGTCAGCGACGGTTGCATCCATGTCGGCGACCTGCCAGCCGAGCACGGGGTGGGGGCTGGCCGTGTGGTCGGGGATTGTAGTCACCCGCAACTGGACGCCCGCGAGGTCGAGCACGGTGCCGAAATCGTCGGTGCTGACGTGCGGCAGCCGGAGTACCTCAGTGTAGAACTTGATCGACTGGGCCATGTCGCGGGTCAGCACGAAGGCCATGGGTTTCACTGCTTGCAGACCACTCATCGAAGTGCCTCCCGGGGCAGTAACCTTGACGCAGGTCGACGCTCAGCCCGGCCCGGATCTCTAGGCTGAGACCTCGCAGGTTCATGACCCACGGATACGCCACTTGAAAGACGAGATCAATCGCAGGGCCGAGGCGATCGCACGGCTGGACGACAAGGGCACCGCACATGTCCGTTCGGTCCTCAAGTACTCGATCTATCTGGTCGTCATCAGCGGCATCCTGTTTGCCGCGTCGATCTACGGCGTCAACAACGCCAGGACGAACGCCGGGGAGGGGGTGGCGTGGTTCGCGTCGGCGATCACGGGTCTTGGGTTCGTCAGCGCGTTGATCAGCGCGGCGGGTGTGGTGCGCGAGCTGCAGAAACGGCGCAGCATTGAAAAGCAAATAAAATCAGTATTTTAAGTACTCATTTTCGAAGAGTCCTGACGCCGAAGCGGGGCTGACTGGGGGCACTTCCCGCAGGAATCCGCGCTTCTCAGCCAGCCAGTTATGGCGGCATAACCTTTCTGTTTTGCGCTGCAAAGGGCGCTGGATTATTGTGACGTTCGGATGACGGCCGTGGTCGCGGCCGCATCGAACTCCAACTCAAATCCAGGAAGGAATCCATGAAGCCTGTTGTACGTGCCGCGCCGGTCGCTGCGGCGCTGGGTGCTTTGTCTGTAGTGGCGATCTCTTCGGCGGCAGCGCAGGGCGCAGCGCCTGAAGCAGATGGCCTCGAGGCGGTGGTGGTGACGGCAACGCGCGGACGCGCGGCGTCGATCCTCGAGACGACGGTGCCGGTCGACGTGGTCGATGCGAGCCAGATCGCAACGGCGGGTGCCTTCGGTGGCGAGTTCGCCCAGGCCCTGCAGGTGCTGGTGCCCTCGTTCAACCTGTCGCGCCAGTCGAACTCGGGCGCGGCGGACCTCGTCCGCCCGGCGCAGCTGCGTGGCCTTAGCCCGGACCAGGTGCTGGTGCTGGTCAATGGCAAGCGCCGCCACACGACGTCGGTCACGGGCATCGACGCCAAGATCGGTCGTGGCACGGCCGCGGTCGACTTCAACTCGATTCCGACCAACGCGATCAAGCGCATCGAAGTGCTGCGCGACGGTGCGGGTGCGCAGTACGGTTCGGACGCGATCGCGGGCGTCGTCAACGTGATCCTGGATGACCGCGCCGAGGGCATTGATCTTGCCGTCGGCTTCGGTCAGCACTACACCGATTTCGATCCGATCGACGATACGCTCGATGACGGCCAGACGACGACGGTACAGGCGTCGTTCGGCACGCGCCTCGGCAGCGATGGCTTCCTGCGTGCCGGCATCGACTTCCGCGACCGCGATGGCACGAACCGCGCGGGTCTCGACGAAGTGCCGTTCTTCGAGGATGGGGCCAACGTCGCGCTGGTCGGCGGCCAGCGCAATTTCAAGCCGGGCGATGCGGCCACTGAGGACGTGAACCTCTGGATCAACGCCGAGACGGCGGCGGGTGCGCTGCGCGCCTATGGCTTTGCGACCTACAACAATCGTGATGCCGAGGGCACGGGTTTCTTCCGCTATCCGGTCTCGTCAGCGAACATCCTGTCGGTGAACCCGCGCGGCTACCGGCCGATCACGCTGGGCGAGAACGAAGACATCGCGCTGACTGCGGGCCTGCGCGGCGAGGTCGGCGCGTGGAGCTGGGATGGCAGCGTCTCCTACGGCCGCAACAGCTTCGAGCAGGGTGTTCGCAATTCGTTGAACCCGTCGCTGGGCCCCACGAGCCCGCGCACCTTCCGCTCCGGCGAAACGGAGAACGAACTCGCTGCGCTCAATCTCGACTTCCAGCGCGAGCTGTCACTCGGTGCAGGTGCGAGCGTCGCGACTGGCGTCGAATGGCGCCGCGAGCAGTTCCAGAGCAAGGCGGGCGAGCTTGCGTCGTACCAGGCGGGGCCGTTCGCGGGTGCACCGAACTTCTTCGCGATCGGCGCGCAGGCCGGCGGCGGTCTGCGTCCAGAGGAAGAGCGCGATCTCGACCGCACGGTGCTGTCGGCCTATGGCGAGCTTTCGGTGGAAATCACCGACACGCTGCAGCTCGATGTGGCCGCACGGGTCGAGGATTACAACGACTTCGGCGGCGCAGTGGCTGGCAAGATCGGCGGTCGGTGGGAGTTCGCGCCGGGCTATGCGCTGCGTGCCGCAGTGTCGAACAGCCTGCGCGCCCCGTCGCTGGTGCAGCTGGGCTTTGGCGCATCGTCGACGTCGTTCGGTGCAGGCGGCCAGTTGACGACGGTCAACACGCTGCCGGTCGATGATCCGCTGGCCCGCGCCCTGGGCGCGAGCGAGCTCGACGAGGAGACCTCGCGCAACTTCAGCGTGGGCTTCACGGCGCGCTTCTCGGACAGCCTGCAGCTGACGCTGGATGCGTTCCGCGTCGACGTGGATGACCGCGTCACGCTGAGCGAGCGCGTCGATTGCGTCGCGGGCAGCGTGCCGGCGGCGGCGCTCGCGCTGTGCGGCGCCCGCAACGTGACGGCGGCCAACTTCTTCACCAATGCGGTCAACACCCGTACGGAAGGCGTCGAGCTGGTCGTCAACCATCGCGCGCCGCTGGCGGGCGGCACGCTCGATCTGTCGCTGTCGTACGCGAACGCGGATACCGAGATCCGCAGCGTCAACGATCCGGCAATCGCCGGCGTGATCCTGGTCGGCGTCGAGGAGACCAACACGATCGAAGGCGCCGCGCCCGATGACAAGGCGGTGCTGAACGCGGTTTGGGAAGGCGAGCGCCTGTCGCTGACGGGTCGCCTGAACTACTATGGCGAGACGACCCGTGTGTTCAACTTCGGCGGCGGTTTCGAGCCCAGCCAGACGTATGGCGGCAAGGTTCAGCTCGACACCGAAGTGGGCTACCGGCTGTTCGACAAGGTGCAGGTCTACATCGGCGCGAGCAACCTGCTCGACGAGTATCCTGATCCGTCGAACGACCTGATCTTCTACTTCGGCAACCTCCCGTATGACGTCCTCTCGCCCATCGGCTTCAACGGCCGCTTCATCTACGGAGGGCTCCGCGCCTCCTTCTGAGGCATCGACCGCCGCCCCGCGGCGCCACGTCAGCGTGCTGTACGTGGTGATGGTCGCGGTGGCGATGGTCATCGGCGCCGGGATCTTCCGGTCGCCGGCGGAGATTGCGGCCAACGCCGACTCGGCCACGTGGTTCTTTGCCGCGTGGCTGATCGGCGGCGTCATCACGTTGGGCGGCGCGCTGTGCTTTGCCGAACTCGCGACGATGCTGCCGAGCGCGGGCGGCGATTACCACTTTCTCAAGACCGCCTACGGCCGGCGCACCGCCTTCCTGTTTGCCTGGGCGCGCTTCGCGATCATCAACACCGGCTCGATCGCGTTGCTGGGGTTCGTGCTCGGTGACTACGCCAACACCGTGGTGTCGCTGGGGCCGCAGGGCGCTTCGTGGTATGCGGTGATCACGATCGTCGCGATGACGGCCTTCAACCTGAAGGGCCTGTATACCGCGCAATCCGCCGACTACACGATGACGGGCCTCGAGGTCGTGGGGCTGCTGGTGGTGTTTGCTGCCGGTGTTGCACTGGTCGCCGCGGGCGCGCCGCCGCAGGTGCCGGATGCTGCGCTCTCAAGCCCGTTCCCGGCGACGTTTGGCGTCGCGCTGCTGTTCGTGCTGTTCGCGTTCAGCGGCTGGAGCGAGATCTCGACGCTGTCGGCCGAAGTGCGCGACGAACGCCGCGGCATGGTGCGCGCACTGGTCGCAGCCATCGTCACGATCACGGTGATGTATCTGCTCGCGAACTGGGCGCTGTGGCGCGGGCTCGGGATCGAGGGGCTGGCGGCGAGCAAGACGCCCGCCGCCGATGTCATCGCGCTCGCGTTCGGTGATTCGGCGGGCGTGCTGACGGCGCTCGCGATCTCGATGGCGACGCTGACCTCGATCAACGCCACCATCGTTGTTGGCGCGCGCACGACCTATGCCGCCGCGCACGACTGGCCGCGTCTGCGGCGGCTCGGCACATGGAACACCGAGCGCGGCATCCCGGTGGCGGGCATTCTTTCCCAGGGTGCGGTCGGCGTGCTGCTCGTCGGCTTCGGCACGTGGACGCGCGACGGCTTCGTCACGATGATCGACTACACGTCACCGGTGTTCTGGCTGTTCCTGCTCCTCAGCGGTTTCGCGGTGATCCGCCTGCGCCAGCTTCGGCCGGATCTGCCACGGCCCTTCAAGGTGCCGTTGTATCCGGTGCTGCCGCTGGTGTTCTGTGCTTCGTGCCTGTTCGTGCTCTGGTCGAGCCTCAAGTACGTGGCGCTGGGCGCGTTGGCGGGCGTGGGCGTGCTTATGCTGGGTCTGCTCGTGATGGCCTGGCTCGGGCGGCGCGGCCGGGCGGATGCAGGGCAGGGCCCGTGAGCCCCGACGAGACGCCTGATGATCGTGAGTCGTCGGGAGAGTCCGGTCCGCCCGTGGTGGTGCCGCATCGCGAGCTCTCGGCCGACGCGCTGCGTGGCGTGGTCGAGGCCTTCGTGCTGCGCGAAGGCACCGATTACGGCGAACGCGAATCGAGCTTCGACAGCAAGATCAACGATGTGCTGCTGCAGCTCGAGCGGGGCGAGGCCGACATCGTGTTCGATCCGCAGACCGAGACGGTCGGCATCGTGCTGCGCACGCAGCGGCCGTTGTGAGCGCAGGGTCCGTCAGAACGGATTGATGCGCTTCTTCGGCGAGAAGTTCATGTAGCCGACGCCGATGCCCTGGCGCCAACCGACGCCGAAACGCACCGGTGCGATCGTGATGTCCGAAGCTTGCACGTAGTTGACGCCGAAGCCGCCGACGAAATACAGGCTGCCCTCGACACCCGGAAAGCGCTGGAACAGGCTGTCGAGCGAAGGCAGGTTGTAGACGAGCGCAAAGACCTTGACGACATTGGCACCGACGTCGAAGCCGATCGATGGGCCCTGCCAGTAGATGCGGCGGCCGCCGCTGCCGCGATAGCCGAACTGGCCATTGCCATAGCGCAGGCCGACGCCGATCGCGCCGCCGCTCTCCGTGCCCTTGATGATGGCCGACGGATTGCCTTTCTCCTTGAGCACCTTCGCGAGCACGTCCGAGAGTTCCTGCGCACCTGTCTTGAAGAACTGCTTCGCTTCGCGGTAGACCTCGTCTTCCTTGTAAGGCTCGCGCTTGGCGGCGAACACGAGTCCGGGCGCCAGTGCGAACGGTGCGGCGACCAGCGAGGCACCAGCCAGTTCGAGCAGCTTTCTGCGATCGGTGTTCATGGAGGGGCTCCTGCGAGGGCGGTTGTGAGTTGTACGGCAGTCTGGTTCAGCGCGCACGCACCGGAATGCGCGCCGCGATCTTCTGGCCCCACTCGGCGGGGCCGCTCTGGTGCACGGACGTGCCGCGTGCATCAACGGCGACGGTGACCGGCATGTCGCGGACATCAAATTCGTAGATCGCTTCCATGCCGAGATCTTCGAAGGCCACGACGCGCGAGTGCTTGATCGCTTTGGAAACGAGGTAGGCCGCGCCGCCGACCGCCATCAGGTACGCCGCGCCGTGCTTGCGGATCGCGTCGATGCCGGTCGGGCCGCGCTCGGCCTTGCCGACCATGCCGATCAGGCCGGTCTTCTCGAGCATCATCTCGGTGAACTTGTCCATGCGCGTCGCGGTCGTGGGGCCGGCGGGGCCGACGACTTCGTCGCGCACGGGATCGACGGGACCCACGTAGTAGATCACGCGGTTGCGGAAATCGACGCCGGCGGGCAGGCCCTGGCCGCTCGCGTAGAGATCGGCGATGCGCTTGTGGGCGGCATCGCGGCCGGTCAGCATCTTGCCGTTCAGCAGCAGGCGATCGCCGGGCTGCCAGCGCGCCACTTCCTCGCGCGTCAACGTGTCGAGGTTCACGCGCTTCGATTCCGCCGACGGCTTCCAGTCGATCTTCGGCCAGCGACTGAGGTCCGGCGGGTCGAGCCGTGCCGGACCGCTGCCGTCGAGCGTGAAGTGCACGTGCCGCGTCGCGGCGCAGTTCGGGATCATCGCGATCGGCTTCGACGCGGCGTGGGTCGGGTAATCGAGGATCTTGACGTCGAGGATGGTCGACAGGCCGCCCAGGCCCTGCGCACCGATGCCGAGCGCATTGACCTTGTCGAACAGTTCGACGCGCAGTTCTTCGATCGGCGTGCGCGGACCGCGTGCCTTGAGTTCCGCCATGTCGATCGGATCCATCAGCGACTCTTTCGCGAGCACCATGGCCTTCTCGGCGGAGCCGCCGATGCCGATGCCGAGCATGCCGGGCGGACACCATCCGGCGCCCATCAACGGCACGGTCTTGATGACCCAATCCACGATCGAATCCGACGGATTCAGCATCGCGAACTTCGACTTGTTCTCGGAGCCGCCACCCTTGGCCGCGACGCTGATCTCGACCGTGTCGCCAGGAACCAGCTCGGTGTGGATCACGGCGGGCGTGTTGTCGCGCGTGTTCTTGCGCGCGAAGGCCGGATCGGAAACGATCGATGCGCGCAGCGTGTTGTCCGGGTGCAGGTAGGCGCGACGCACGCCTTCGTTGATCATCTGCTCGAACGACAGCGTGGCGTCCCAGCGCACGTTCATGCCGACCTTCGCGAACGCGACGACGATGCCGGTGTCCTGGCAGATCGGGCGATGGCCTTCGGCGCACATGCGCGAGTTGGTGAGGATCTGCGCAATGGCGTCTTTCGCGGCCGGGGATTCCTCGAGCTCATAGGCTCGACCCAGCGCCTCGATGTAATCCATCGGGTGGTAATAGCTGATGTACTGCAGCGCATCGGCAACGCTGTCGATCAGATCCTGTTGCTTGATCACGGTCATGATGCTGGCCGGCTCCACTTGAACGGGCGATGAACGAAGCCCGGCATTTTACGCCGGAACGGCGCGCCGGGCTCAGCCGATGCGCAGTGTCAGTTCGCCGACGCCCTCGATCTGCCCCTGTGCGACATCACCGCGTACCAGCCGCCCGACCCCCGCCGGGGTGCCGGTGAAGATCAGGTCGCCGGCGGCCAGTTCGAACAACGTCGACAGCTCGGCGATGATTTCCGGGACGTTCCATATCATGTCGGCCAGATCGCCCTGCTGGCGCAGCGCGCCGTTGACGCTGAGCGTGATGCGGCCGCGCGCCGGATGCCCGCAGCGGCTCGCGGGCACGATCGGCGAGATCGGCGCGGAGCGATCGAAGCCCTTGGCCGTGTCCCACGGCTTGCCCTGCTTGCGCGCTTCCGCCTGCAGGTCGCGGCGCGTCAGGTCGAGCCCGACGGCATAGCCGAACACATGCTCGAGCGCGCTCGCCGAACTGATCTGGGTGCCGCCGCGGCCCAGCGCAACGACGAGTTCGATCTCGTGGTGCAGGTTGGTCGTGCGCAGAGGGTAGGGGATGGTGCCGCCACCCGGAACGATCGCGTCGGCGGGCTTCATGAAGAAGAACGGCGGCTCGCGGTCCGGATCCATGCCCATCTCGCGGGCATGTTCGGCGTAGTTGCGGCCGACGCAGAAAATGCGGCGCACGGGCAGGGTGTCTGGGGACTCGGCGATCGGAACGGCCGGGGTGGGCTGGGTGGGAAAGACGTACGGCACGGGAACACTCCATGGGTCTGTCGCGGTGTATGGTAACGGCTGCGAGGTGAGGGATCTTGGCGGAGTCGCCGCAATCAACATGGGTATGGCCGGCAACCCTGACGTCGCCGGAAGTCGTCACGCTGCTCGTCGCACTGGGCGCGGGCCTGCTGATCGGCGTCGAGCGCGAGCGCCGCAAGGGCGAGGGTCCGACGCGCGCAGCGGCGGGCGTGCGCACGTTCGTGCTGGTGGCGCTCGGCGGCGCGATGACCGCCGTGCTCGACTCGTCGCTGCTGCTGGCCGTGGGTGCGGCGGTGGTAGGCGGGTTGGCGATTGCGTCCTACCTGCGCGCCAGGGATGACGACCCCGGTCTCACCACCGAGGTCGCGCTGGTCGTTACCTACCTGCTCGGGGCGCTCGCGCATCGCTCACCGCAGCTGGCGGCAGGCCTCAGCGCACTGGTCGCGCTGCTGCTGGCGGCGCGCGGTTTCCTGCACGAGT
>JBIITU010000007.1:0-25531 GCA_044340335.1 Steroidobacteraceae bacterium | reverse complement strand
CGGGCGGCTGGGTCGTGCTGACGGCGAGTAGCGTGACGCAGCGCACACTTCGGCCGCTGTCGCTGGCCGCCCGTTCGAGCCTGCTGCGCACGTTGCTCAGGTTTTCCGCGAGATTCTGCGTAAGGGTTAACATAGGTACCACATTATCCCTTGGCTATACTCCGGTCGCTTGCCAGGAAAGCCCCGCGGGCTTCCGTCTTAGGAGTGTTCATGGCCGTCGATATCGCCCAGCTGCTCGCCTTTGCCGTCAAGAACAAGGCGTCGGACCTGCATTTGTCGGCCGGCATGCCGCCGATGATCCGGGTCGACGGCGACATGAAGCGCGTCAACATGCCTGCGCTGTCCCACAAGGACGTGCACAGCATGGTGTACGACATCATGAACGACAAGCAGCGCAAGGCTTACGAAGAGTTCTTCGAGACCGACTTCTCCTTCGAGATTCCGAAGCTCGCGCGGTTTCGTGTCAACGCGTTCAACCAGAACCGCGGCGCCGGCGCGGTGTTCCGCAACATTCCGTCGCTGGTGCTCACGCTCGACGAGTTGCAGTCGCCGAAGATCTTCCGCGACCTGTGCATGCTGCCGCGCGGCCTCGTGCTCGTGACCGGACCGACCGGCTCGGGCAAGTCGACCACGCTGGCCGGCATGATCAACCACGCGAACGACAACCGCCCCGATCACATCATCACGATCGAGGATCCGATCGAGTTCGTGCACGAGAGCAAGCGCTGTCTGATCAACCAGCGCGAAGTGCATCGCGACACGCTCGGTTTCAGCGAGGCGCTGCGCTCGGCCCTGCGCGAGGATCCGGACATCGTGCTGGTCGGCGAAATGCGCGACCTCGAGACCATCCGCCTCGCGCTGACGGCTGCCGAAACGGGCCACCTCGTGTTCGGCACGCTGCACACCAGCTCCGCCGCCAAGACCATCGACCGTGTCGTCGACGTGTTTCCCGCGGCCGAGAAGGAAATGGTCCGGTCGATGCTGTCGGAGTCGCTGCGCGCGGTCATCTCGCAGACGCTGCTGAAGCGCATCGGCGGTGGCCGCATCGCCGCGCACGAAATCATGATCGGCACCCCGGCCATCCGCAACCTGATCCGCGAAGGCAAGATCGCGCAGATGTATTCGGCGATCCAGACCGGCCAGAAGGACGGCATGCAGACTCTCGACCAGTGCCTGCAGGAACTGCTGTCCAAGGGCCTGATCAGCAAGGAAGAGGCCCGCTACAAGGCCAGCAACAAGGATGCGCTCTGATGGATCGCGAACAAGCCATCAAGCTGATGCAGGACCTGCTGAAGCGGGTCGTCGAGAAGAAGGGCTCCGACCTGTTCATCACGGCGGGCTTCCCGCCCGCGATCAAGGTCGATGGCGAAGTGCGGCCCCAGAGCGAACGTGCGCTGACGCCTGAACAGGCGGCGGTGCTGACCCGCGCGATCATGAACGATCGCCAGTCCAAGGAGTTCGATGCGACCAAGGAATGCAATTTCGCGATTGCGCCTCCGGGCATCGGCCGCTTCCGCGTCAATGCCTTCGTGCAGCAGAGCCACACCGGCTGCGTGCTGCGCCTGATCAACGCCAAGATCCCGACCGTTGACGAGCTCGACCTGCCGCCGGTCCTCAAGGAAGTCGCGCTGACCAAGCGCGGCCTCGTGATCCTGGTCGGCGGCACCGGTTCCGGCAAGTCCACGTCCCTCGCGGCGATGGTGGGGTACCGCAACGAGAAGACGCGCGGCCACATCGTCACGATCGAAGACCCGGTCGAGTACGTCCACCAGCACAAGGGCTGCGTCATCACGCACCGCGAGGTTGGCGTCGACACCGACTCCTGGCATGCGGCGCTGAAGAACACGCTGCGCCAGGCGCCGGACGTGATCCTGATCGGCGAGATCCGCGACCGCGAGACGATGGAGTACGGCATCCAGTTCGCCGAGACGGGTCACCTCGTGCTCGCGACGCTGCACGCCAACAGTTCGAACCAGGCGCTCGATCGCATCATCAACTTCTTCCCCGACGGGCGGCGTGAGCAGTTGCTGATGGACCTGTCGCTGAACATCCGCGGTCTGATCTCGCAGCGGCTCATCCCGCGCGAGGGCGGCACGGGCCGCATCGCCGCGATCGAGATCATGCTGAATTCGCCGCTGGTGCAGGATCTGATCTTCAAGGGCGAGGTCGCCAAGCTCAAGGAAGTGATGGCCCGCTCGACGCGGCTCGGCATGCGCACGTTCGACCAGGCGCTGTTCGAGCTGTACGAGACCGGGTTCATTTCGTACGAAGACGCGCTGCGCAATGCCGATTCCAAGAACGAGCTGCGCCTGCGGGTCAAGCTCGAGAGCAAGCGCGAAGCCAAGAACCTCGACGACGGTGGCAGCCTCGCCATCCTCGAAGAGGACAAGGGCAAGGTCCTTTGAGCAAGGAGACGACGACATGTCAGCCAGCGGAGAGAGCATTCAGGCCGTGCTTGAGAGTGGAGCGCGCGGCTCCGCCGGTCAGGCCCTGAACACCAAGCCGCTGTTCAAGCTGATGGTGGACAAGCACGCCTCGGATCTGTTCTTCACGGCGAACTCGCCGATCAAGATCAAGATCGAGGGCCAGATCTTCCCGATCAACAAGCAGGTGCTGTCGCCCGAGACGGTGCGCCAGGCGGCCTACGGGCTCATGACGCCGGAGCAGCTCGAGAGCTTCCATCGCGAATACGAAATCGACTTCGCCGTGTCCGAGCCCGGGCTAGGTCGCTTCCGCGTGAACGTGTTCTACCAGCGCGGCTTTCCGGCCATGGTGCTGCGCTACATCACGGCCAACATGCCCAAGCTCGAGTCGCTGAACCTGCCGGACATGGTGCGCGAGCTGGCGATGCTCAAGCGCGGCCTGATCCTGGTCGTCGGCGCCACCGGGTCGGGCAAGTCGACCACGCTGGCCGCGATGATCGACCATCGCAACGAAGTCTCTTCGGACCACATCATCACGATCGAGGATCCGATCGAGTTCCTGCACGCGAACAAGCGCTCGATCGTAAACCAGCGCGAGATCGGCGCCGACACCCGCTCCTACGAGCGCGCGCTGCGCTCGGCGATGCGCGCCGCGCCCGATGTGATCCTGATCGGCGAGATCCGCGACCGCGAGACCATGCAGTCGGCGATCAACCTGGCCGGCACCGGGCACCTCGTGCTCGCGACCCTGCATGCCAACAACGCGGCCGAGACCATGGACCGCGTCATCAACATGTTCCCGCAGGACCAGCACAGCCAGATCTTCCTCGATCTGTCGCAGTACCTGCGTGCCATCATGGCCCAGCGCCTGGTGATGGGCGTCGATAGCCGGCGCGTCGCGGCGGTCGAAATCATGATGAACACGCCGCACATCGCCGAACTGATCCGCAAGGGCGACATCGTCGCGATGAAGGAATCGATCCGTGCGAGCAGCGAGCGCGGCGTGCAGAGCTTCGACGCCGCCCTGCACAAGCTGGTCGTCGACGAGCGCATCACGCTCGAAGAAGCGCTGAGCGCAGCGGATTCGCGGACGAATCTCGAGGCGAAGATCAATTTCGGGTGAGGCGCGGCGGGCGTCCATCGAGCACCCGATCACGCGTCCGTCCGGGGACGCCGTGAATACATCCCTGTAGGCTCGGGCGCGCCATCCATGGCGCGCACGCCCCGGACAAACGCGTGATCGGGTGCTCGATGGGCGTCCGCGTCGCGCAGATCCAGTGCTGAGTTCGCCGACGCTACGGCCGTGCTGTGGCCAGTTCGCGCTGGAAGAACTCGACCACCTTGGTGTTGAACGTCGCCTGGAAGGCGCTGCGGTCGAAGCCGCGGGCGCTGCGGCAGATCGGCCGCGCGATCTTCTGCAGCTCGGCGCTACACGGCGTCAGGAAGTCGAAGTGCCGCGCGCCTGGCACGGCATGGAACTCGGGCGGATTCGGCAAGGCAGCCCGCACGGCATCGGCGTAATGCGGCGCCGGCAGCACTTCGTCTTCGTCGGCACGCCAGAGCTGCACGGGAATCCTGACGTCGTCGAGTCCTCCCGCGAACGTGAAGCCGAGCGCGGGCGCGGCGACGACGATGGCCTTCAGCGCGTGTGTGGGCGCGAGGCGCGGCGCCGTCGTGCTGGCCACGGCATTCGTCGCGGGCGCAGCGTCCTTGAGTCTGTCGCGTGCCACGCCGCAATCGAAGAAACGTGGGTTCTCCTTGCAGTGGGGGACGAGGCGGGCGAGATCGGGCCGCCCGCCCGCCAGTGCCAGCACCGTGAACCCGCCGGCCGAGAAGCCGAAGGCGCCGATGCGTTCGGCGTCGATCACGGCGCGGTGCTGCCACGACTCGAGCATGTGCCCGAGCACGCGTGTCAGCGCTTCCGGTCGCTGCTCGATATCGGCGACGCGACTCTGGTCGCGGAAGCTGTCGCCCGGGTGCTCGACAGCGGCCACGACGAACCCCGCTTCAGCCAGCGCGAGCGCCGTGCCGAGGTGCGACTCGCGCGAGCCGCCCGTGCCGTGGGAGATCAGCACCAGCGGCAACTGCGTCCCGGCCGGTGCGGCATTCACGGCCACCTGTTGTGGGAACAGGCCGATGCGGTGTTCGGCCGGCTCAGCGTCCGATGGATACCACAAGGACAGCCGCAGGGGCGCGGGCGCATCCGCATCGATCACGATGCCCTGGAAGCCGATGGCAGCCTCGACTCGTGGAACCAGGCACAGCGCAACGCACACCGGGAACCAGGTTTTCACACGCATCGCATCCGCCTGTTCCGAATCGCTGAGACTCAGTCAGACGCGAGTCATGCGGGAGTGGTTTGAACCGTGCCGCTTCAGAACCCCACGAGCGGCAGCGCGTCCTGTTGCCGCCGACGGTAGCGGGTAGCTTCGTGACGTCAGATGGCTGACTGCCGGGGGCGTGCGCGCCATGGATGGCGCGCCCGAGCTTACAGGGACGTATTCACAGCGTCCCCCGGCGGGCAGCCATCTGGCGTCGCGGCGCTACGGGACACCATTGACCGCAGCCTTCGCGCTCACGCCGCCGGAAACACTGCCGCCGCATCGAACACCGGGCCATCGACGCAGACCCGCTTCATGGCTGGCCCGTCGGCGGTTTCGACCCGCACGGCGCAACCGGCACAGCCGCCGACTGCACAGGCCATGAACTCCTCGAGCGAGACCTGGCAGGGAAGGCCATGCGCCTGCGCGAGCCTGGCGACCGCCCGCAGCATCGGTGTCGGGCCGCAGGCGAAGACCTCCACCTCGGCGAGCGCGGACGGCGCCAGCGTTCGCAGCCAGGCGTCCGCCAGATCGGTGACGTAACCATCGAAGCAGCCGGGAAAGCCGCTGCGAGTCGTCAGGCGACTGGGAATGCCCCATTCGTCGAGCAGCGGCATGCAGGCGATGACGCCGGCGGGCACGCCTTCGACCATGATGGTCGACGGCTTGGTACGGAACGGGAACGGGATTTCAGAACCCATGATGACGAACGGCAGCCAGCCACCGGGCGGGTTGCCGGGCGCCGCATCGAGGTTGGCTTCGCGCAGCGCTTCGGCGAGAAACACCATCGGCGGGATGCCGACGCCGCCGCCGATCAGCAGCGGCCGCCGCCGGTTGGCGTGCGGCGTGAAGCCATGGCCGATGGGCCCGAGCACCGACAGCGTCTCGCCGCTCTGGCGACGTGACAGCGCTGCGAGCCCGGGACCCACGATCTTGTAGAGCACGTCGATCCAGCCTGCCCGGCGATCGACGCGCATGATCGACAGCGGCCGCCGCATCGGGATGTCGGCATCGACGCTCAGATGCACGAAGCTGCCCGGCTCCGCGCGTGCCGCGCAGCGCGGTGCTTCGATGCGCAGCACGAACTGCTGGCCGTCGAAGGCCTGGTGGTCGAGGATGCGGCCGTCCTCGAGGCAGATCGACCCACGGTGTCCGCCGCTCATCGCAAACCTCCGGCAACCATCTCGAGCAGCGCCATGCGCACGGCAACGCCGTTACGAACCTGGTCACGAATCACCGACTGCGGGCCGTCGGCGACTTCGCTCGCGATCTCGACGCCGCGGTTCATCGGCTGCGGATGCATGACGATGGCATCGGGCTTGGCGAGCGCGAGCCGCGCGGGGCTCAAGCCCCACTCTGCGAAGTAACTTTCGCCGTCCGGGATGGCGGCCTGGGACATGCGCTCGGTCTGGATCCTCAGCATCATGACGACGTCGCAGTCGCGGATCGCGGCGTCGATGGCGTCGTAGCGGCGGCAGCCTTCGAAAAGGTAATCGGACGGCATCAGCGCCGGCGGCGCGGCGACGCGCAGGTCGGCGACGCCGAGGGCGCGCAGCGCGTGCCAGGCCGAGCGCGCGACGCGCGAGTGACGGATGTCGCCGACGATCGCGATCGACAACGGCCGCAGGTCGCCCTTGTGCTGCCGGATCGTCAGCGCATCGAGCAGCCCCTGCGTCGGATGCGAATAGCTGCCGGCACCGCCCGACAGCACGCAGACATGCGGTTCGACGTTGCGTGCGATCAGGTCAGGCACCTGGTCTTCGGCATCGCGCAACACCAGCACGTCGACATGCAGCGATTCGAGCGTGCGCACGGTGTCGAGCATGCTCTCGCCCTTGAGGCGCGACGACAGCTGCACCTCGACGCTCGCCACGTCGGCGCCGAGCCGGCGCGCGGCGAGTTCGAATGACAGCCGCGTGCGCGTCGAGGGCTCTGCGAACAGTGCCGCGACGGTGACGCCGGCCAGCGCGTCGCTGCGTGCCGGGCGCGCGCCGAGCTCGCGCACGAAGTGCTGGCTGCGCTCGAGCAGGCGTTCGATGATCGGCAGCGGCAGGCCGTCGAGCGTCAACAGATGCCGCAAGCTGCCATCGGCGCGCAGCTGCGCCGCGCGTTCGTGTGTCGTCGTCTTCATCGGTCTCCTTCGCCAGCCAGCCAGCGTTCCACGATCACCGCTGCGGCAGCGCTGTCGATCGCGCCGCGTGCGATGCGCCCGCCGCGACCCGCTGCTCGGTCGGCCCGCAGGCCGGACTCGGCCTCGAGCGACGAGTAACGTTCATCGACGCGGTGGACGGGCAGCACGAAACGACGCTGCAGCGCCGCGGCGAATGCGGCTGCGCTGGTTTCGAGCGCGTGGGCGCTGCCATCGACATTATACGGCCTGCCGACGACCAGCCGGTCGGGTCGCAACGCCGTCACTTCCTGCGCGATCGCCACGAGGACGGGCTCGAGCGCCTGGTCGGTGCGCGTGATCGCCGGGCGGGGCTGGGCGCGTGCCGTCAGCGTGTTGCCGACGGCAACGCCGATGCGGCGCCGGCCGAAGTCGAAACCAAGGATGACTTGTGGGCCCGCAGGCGTGGCGTGGGGCGTTGACGCGCCTGCCTCAGGCATGCCCAGACTGGCTGCTGAGGCGCGCGACATCGATGCCGAGACGGCGCCACACGGCGTGCCAGCGATCCTCGAACGGCGTCTCGAACACGATGGTTTCGTCGAGCGGCAGCGACAGCCAGGCGTTGTCGAGCAGTTCGCGCTCGAGCTGGCCGGCACCCCAGCCTGCATAACCCAGCGCGATGAAGGCGTCGCGCGGGCCATCGCCCCGCGCCATGGCCTCGAGCACGTCGCGCGACGTCGTGACCTGGATCTGTTCCGAGACGACGTGGGAAGAATCCCAGTTCCCGCCCGGCCGGTGCACGACGAAGCCGCGATCCTTGTGCACGGGCCCACCGCGCAGCACGGACCGCGCGCCAATGGCAGCATCGATGGCTTCGAGGCGCATCTGCGACAGCACCTCGGAAAGCGTCATGGGCAGCGGCTTGTTGACGACGATGCCGAGCGCACCATTGTCGAGGCTGTGCTCGCAGATCAGCGCGACAGTCTGCGCAAAATTCGGATCGGTCAGGGACGGCATCGCGACGAGCAGCTGGTTCGTCAGATTCGTCTCGTCGCTCATGGCGCAGAGTATGCCGCCGGCGCGCCGCTGTCGCCACCGTCGCCGCTGCGGTCGAAGCGCCACTCGTAGGCGAAGCGCAGCTGCGGATGGCGGCGCGCGAGTTCGCGCGGAAACGGGTCGAAAGGGCTGGCGAGTTTGAGGATCTCGATCGCGGCCTGGTCGATGTCGGCAAAGCCGCTGCTGCGTTGCACCGCGACCGCGACCAGCCGCCCGTCTGCGGCCAGTTCGACGCCCAGCACGGGGCTGACGCGGGTATCGAGGCGGCGCGCGATCGCCGGATAGTTCAGTGTGCCGAGTCGCTCGACCTTGCTGCGCCAGGCCTCCAGATACGGTGCGATGACCGACGCTTCCGTGTCCGCCTGCAGCAGTTCAGCGACTGGCAGGGCCGGTCCGCTCAGTGTTGCGGCAACGGTCAGGGGTTCCCCGGCAAACGGCAGCGCGACCGGATCGCCGGCGAGCCGCGCCTCGGGGGTCGCCTGCGGCATCGCGACGAAGCGCAGCCGCAACCGCGAGCTGCTGGTGCCGATCACGGCTGCGTCGGCCTCGGGTTGCGGAGCGGTGGAATCTGCATCGACAGACTCGCCGCCGGCATCGGCGCCGCCGAGGCCGGCCTGGGCACCATCCGGCAGCTCAGCCGCGACGCGCTCACGCGTGGTGCCGCCGCCGCGCTGGGCGCTGGCACCGATGTAGGCGGCAGGTCCGTCGCGGGGTTCGTCGCGTGCGCCGCGCTCGGTGGGCGCGACCTCGAGGCCCGGGGCGTCGCCCGGGCCGCCGTCGACGCTGAAGCTGATGCCGGCGATCAGCATGCCGTGCAGCACCGCCGCCAGGAACAGCGTCGTTGCGAGCCGGTCGCGCTCTGCGCTGGGTCCGTTCTGCGGGATGTCGAGCGGCGGCGCGCTGGTCACGCGTTCGCCTTGAGGCGCCGGTCGATCGCGGCCATCAGCAGCGCGGCGATGTCGAGCTTGAACTGCTTGTCGAGCTCGCGCACACCCGTCGGGCTGGTGACGTTGATCTCGGTGACATAGTCGCCGATGACGTCGAGGCCGACGAACAGCATGCCGCGCTCGGCCAGCGTCGGGCCAATCTGGGCTGCGAGCCAGCGGTCGCGATCGTTGAGCGGCCGGCCGACGCCCTTTGCACCTGCGGCCAGGTTGCCGCGGTTGTCCTCGCCGCTCGGGATGCGGGCGAGCGCGAACGGCACGGCCTCGCCGTCGATCAGCAGCACGCGCGCGTCGCCGGTGCGCACGATATCCGGGATGTAGCGCTGCACGATCGCGAAGCGCGTGCCGTACTCGGTCAGCGTTTCGAAGATCACGTTGGCGTTCTTGTCGCCCTGGTCGACGGCGAAGATCGAGCGGCCGCCCATGCCGTACAGCGGCTTGCAGACGATCTTGCCGTGCTCGCCGAGGAACGCCTTCATGTCAGC
The DNA here is from genome assembly GCA_044340335.1 of Steroidobacteraceae bacterium. GTDB lineage: Bacteria > Pseudomonadota > Gammaproteobacteria > Steroidobacterales > Steroidobacteraceae > UBA964. The sequence goes on along the minus strand of JBIITU010000007.1, from coordinate 16,195 downwards.
CATGTCGCGCGTGATCAGCGTCGGCGCGCAGCATTGCGGGAACCAGGCGGTGAACACCTTCTCGTTCATGTCGCGCAGGCCCTGCGGCTTGTTGACGACGAGCGCACCCTGCAGCTCGGCGCGTTCGAGCACATAGGTGGAGTAGATGTACTCCATGTCGAAAGGCGGATCCTTGCGCATCAGGATCGCGTCGATGTCGCCGAGCCGCTGCACGACGGGTTCGCCCAGCTCGAACCAGCGCGCCGGATCGTTGAACACGCGCAACGGCCGCGCCCGCCCGAGCGCGACGCCATCGCGCATCGACAGGTCCTTGAGCTCGAGGTAGAGCAGCTCCCAGCCGCGGGCCTGTGCCGCGAAAAGCATCGCCAGGGTCGTGTCCTTTTCGAACTTGATTTCGTCGATCGGATCCATGACGACGGCGATGCGGGGGCTTGAAGTCATTTTTACTTCCAGAAACGTGAACTGCGTGGCATAGCAGGGGGGTGACGTATATGTTAAAACGCCCACCGGCTGACGTGGATATTGTGTGCCATATCAGCAGCCCGCAGTCGCTTGCCTGGGCTCGCACGCAAATCGGTTCAAGGAGCGCAGATTGGAGACCGCCGCCCATTCCCGGCTGCAGGGCCTCAAGGTCCTGGTCATCGACGACAGCAAGACCATTCGCAGGACTGCTGAAACGCTGCTGACCAAGGAAGGCTGCGAGGTCTTCACGGCCGTCGACGGCTTCGACGCCCTCGCCAAGATCGCCGACCATCAGCCCGACATCGTCTTCGTCGACATCATGATGCCGCGCCTCGACGGCTACCAGACCTGCTCGCTGATCAAGCACAACAAAGTCTACAAGTCGATTCCGGTCATCATGCTTTCGTCCAAGGACGGCCTGTTCGACCGCGCGCGCGGCCGGATCGTCGGTTCGGAGCACTACCTGACCAAGCCGTTCACGAAGGACGAACTCCTCTCTGCGATCGAATCGCACATCGGGGGCTGACCATGGCGCTGATCCTGATCGTCGACGATTCCCCCACCGAGGTGCATGTCATGCAGAAGGCACTCGAGAAGGTGGGCTTCCGCACTGCAGTCGCTGGCGACGGCGCCGAGGGCGTGCGGCTCGCGCGCGAGATGCACCCCGACCTCATCTTCATGGACATCGTCATGCCGGGCATGAACGGCTACCAGGCCACGCGCACGCTGACGAACGACCCGTCCACCAGCGCCATCCCCATCGTCATGGTCACCTCGAAGGGGCAGGAGAGCGACAAGGTCTGGGGGCTGCGGCAGGGCGCCATCGACTACATGGTCAAGCCCGTGTCGCCGACCGATCTCGTCGCCAAAGCCCAGTCGACGCTGGCGGCCTGACCCTCGCGATGACGGAAGCACTGTCGCTCAAGTCGCTGCGCGATAGACCGTTCGAGCTGCTCGCCGAGCTCGAGCGCCGCGGCCGGCTTTTGTCTGCGCAGCTGGCGGAACAGAGTCCGGCGGCGCGCGAATGGGTCGGGGTCGCGTTGCGTCTGGCCGGGGAGTACTTCCTGGTCGCGCGCGAGGAGACCCGTGAAGTGCTCGGCCTGCCCGCTGCGCTGACGCGCGTGCCCGGCGCAAAGCCCTGGCTGCGTGGCCTCGCCAACGTGCGTGGCCAGCTGCTGCCGATCGTCGACCTGCGCCAGTACCTGGGCAGCGGCGTCACGCCGACGACGCGCAACACGCGGGTCGTCGTCGTCAACCATCGCGAATTGCCGGCCGGCCTGATGGTCGATGAAGTGCTCGGCTTCCGCCGCTTTCCCGAAGCCGATTTCTCCGGCAACGCGCCGCCGACCGTGGTGCGCTGCGAACGGTATCTCGCCGGCGCGTTCCGCCGCGAGGAAGTGCGCGCCGGCGATGCCGCATCCGGCCCGGAGCAGTGGCCGGTGCTGTCGCTGCGCAGTCTGGTCGAAAGCCCGCCGTTCCAGGATGCCGCAGCATGAACGTCGGTTCGCCACGCAACGCAGCCGCTGAAGCCGGGCTCAGCGTTCGCGCCGCCCGCGAGATCGGCATGCTCGCCGGTGCCGCTGCCGCGCTGGTGCTGATCGCAGCAGCGGGCTTCGCCTGGAACCTGCGCGGTCCGGCGGCGCCCGGCGCCGCGACCGGCGCGGCGGTGGGTTCGCTGCAGGATCTCGCCGTGCATGCGCCGCGCGCCGTCGAGGGCGATGCCGAGTCGATCAAGCTCGTCGCCGCGGCGACCGAGGCGCTGCGACAGCGGGCGGACGCGGCGGATCTGGGCGCGCTGACGGGCGACGCGCGCTTCGCGCGTGCCGTGCAGACGGGTGCCGCGATCGCCGAGGCGGAGCAGCCGCTGCTCGAGTCCGGCCTCGCCCGCGCCCAGGTGGGCAGCCTGTCGGCGCAGATCGTCAGCGAGCTGCGGCGCGCCGTCGCGGCGACACCCGGCGTGGCTGGCATCGACGCTGTTGCACGCGCGACGGAGCGGGCAGAAGCCCGCGCGCGCGATATCGAACTGAGCCTGCTGACGCTGCTCGCCGGCGGGCAGGAAGCGCAGCCGGCCGCGCGCCGGCTGGCGGAAGCCTCCAATTTCCTCGGCCAGCTGATCGGCGGCTTCGCCGGCACCGATGCCTCCGCCGGCGTGCCGGCCCTGACCACGCCGGAAGGCCTCGCGGCCCTGAAGTCCGCGCAGCAGACACAGCAGCGTCTCGAGCAGCTGGTCCGCAATGCCGTCAGCGCGGCACCGGCGCGGGCGCCGCTGCTTGCCGCGGCGCGCACCCTGGCCGGCGACGCCGCCAGCCTGGCGGGCGATGCCGCTGCGGCGCCCTCGGGCGGCGGGTTGCAGGCCTGGTGGCCGGCGCTGCCCGCGCTGCTGGCGCTGCTGCCGCTCGGACTGCTGTTCCGTCGCACCCAGGATGTCCGCCGCGAAGCCGAGAAGCAGCGGCTGACGGCAGCCGTGCAGCGCAAGGAAGCCGATCGCAACCAGGAGGCGATCCTGCGGCTGCTCGATGAACTGTCGAGCCTGGCCGATGGCGACCTCACCGTGCAGGCGACTGTCACCGAAGACATCACCGGTGCGATCGCCGACTCGATCAACTACGCCGTCGACGCGCTGCGCGGGCTGGTCCAGACCATCAACAAGTCCGCGATCCAGCTCGATGGCGCCGCCCGGCAGACCACGGCGCTGTCGCAGCATCTGGCGAAAGCCAGCAACGCGCAGTCGAAGCAGATCGGTTCTGCGACCGAGTCGGTCACCGAGATGGCGGCGTTCACCGAAGAAGTTTCCGGCAATGCGGAGCGTGCCGCCGACGTCGCGCGGCACTCGGTCGATGTCGCGCACAAGGGCGGTGACGCCGTGCGGCGCACGATCGACGGCATGAACACGATCCGCGAGACGATCCAGGACACCAGCAAGCGGATCAAGCGCCTCGGCGAGTCGTCGCAGGAAATCGGCAACATCGTCGAGCTGATCAACGACATCGCCGAGCAGACCAATATCCTCGCGCTGAACGCGTCGATCCAGGCGTCGATGGCCGGCGAAGCGGGTCGCGGCTTCGCGGTCGTCGCGGACGAAGTGCAGCGCCTCGCCGAGCGCGCCGCCAATGCCACCAAGCAGATCGAAGTGCTGGTGCGCACGATCCAGGCCGACACCAACGAAGCGGTCGTCTCGATGGAGCGCAGCACGACCGATGTCGTCGGCGGCGCGCTGCTCGCCGAGAATGCCGGTGCCGCGCTCGAGGAAATCGAGCAGGTCTCGAACCAGATCGCGAGTCTCGTGCAGAACATTTCCGCGAGCGCGCGCCAGCAGTCCGGCGCGGCGCAGAACATCACGCGCAACATGCAGGTGTTGCGCGAGATCAGCACCCAGACCGCCGATTCGACCAGCGCGACGTCGCTGTCGATAGCCAAGCTCGCGGAGCTGTCGACCGGCCTGCGCAATTCCGCCGCGGGCTTCCGCCTGCCCGAGGTGCCGGAGAACGTCCGGCGCCCTGAGCCTTCCGGTGCCGTGGAGGTCCCGCCGCGACTGACCGGCATCGGCGGACGCGGCGGATGACGGCCATGGAGCCGGCCTCACAGGTTGCCCCCCAGACCCTGGACCTGATCGGGCGGGAGTTGAACGCGACGCTGGCCGACGCGCGCGCGCCGCTCGAGGCGTTCATCGAGCAACCAGAGAACTACTCGTTGCTGGAGCGCTCGGCTGCCGAACTGCATCGCGTGCAGGGCGTGCTGCGGGTGCTCGAGATCTACGGCGCGGCGCTGCTCGCCGAGGAGATGGAGCAGGTTGCCCGCTACATCGTCGACAGCGCCGAGGAGCGCAAGTCGCCGGCCGAGAGCCTCGACGCGCTGCTGCGCGCGATGGTGCAGCTGCCGTCCTACCTCGATCGCGTGCTCGCCGGCGGGCGCGATCTCGCGCTGGTGCTGCTGCCGCTGCTCAACGACCTGCGTGCCGTGCGCGGCAGCCCGCTGCTGTCGGAAGGCACGCTGCTGCTGCTGAACCTCAAGAGCGACCGCCGCCCCGAGTCGGCGCCGCCGGTGGATATTTCCGCCGCGACGCCCAATGTCACGCTGGCCGCGCGGCGCCTGCGGGCGCAGTTCCAGCTCGGCCTGGTCGGCTGGATCCGCGGCGAGCGCGAGGCGGAGCATCTTGCGACGCTCGCCAGCGTCTCGCAGCAGATGGAGCAGATCGCGACCCAGCAGTCTGTGTTCCAGCTGTGGTGGGTCGTCGGCGCGGTCATCGAGGCGCTCGCGGAGAATGGTCTCGACAGCAGCGTCTCGGTCAAGCGGCTGCTGGGCCTTGCGGATCGCGAACTCAAGCGCCTCTACGAGCAGGGTGAGCCGCGCTATTGCCAGACGCCGCCGGTCGAGCTGCTGAACAACCTGCTTTATTACGTCGCCCGCGCCTCCAGCTACGGTCCGCGCGTGTCGGCGGTGCGGGCTTCGTTCCGGCTCGACGAGCTGCTGCCGGTCGATCAATCGGTCGAAGAAGAGCGCGACACGCTGTCGGCACCGTCGATCAAGCTGATGCAGACGGTCGCTGCGGCGATCCGCGAGGACCTGGGCAAGGTCAAGGACACGCTCGACATCTTCGTGCGCCGTGGCAGCGGCCAGGCGGCCGAGCTCGGGCCGCAGGTCGAGTTGCTGCGCAAGATCGGCGACACGCTCAGCGTGCTCGGCCTCGGCGAGCTGCGCGACAGCATCCAGCGCGAGCTGCAGCGTCTCGAGGACATCGTCGCGGAGCGCTCGCCGGCGACCGAAGCAGTGCTGATCGACATCGCGACCACGCTGATCAATGTCGAGGATCGACTCGACAGCAGTCTGCTGCGGCTGATCGTGCCGCGACAGGAAGGCGCGCACCACGCGAACGACGCCAGCGCGCCGAGCGAGGAATTCCTGCACGTGCAGGCCGCCGTGCTGCGCGAATGCGCCGTCAACCTGGCCCGCATCAAGGAGGCCGTGGCGCAGAACGTCGGCGGCACGCTCGACGCGGCCGGACTCGACGCCTGGCCGGAGCTGCTGCGCGGCATCAAGGCGGGGCTGCTGCTGCTCGGGCGCATGCGCGCGGTCCACCTGATCGAACAGATCGGCGAGTGCCTGCAGCGCGTGATGCAGCCTGGTGGCGGCTCGCTGCCCACGGGCTACATGGATCGGCTCGCCGACGCGATCGTCAGCGTCGAGTACTACATGGAGACGCTGCAGGCCGGGCGCGCCGAGCCGGACTACATGCTCGACAACGCGCAGGGTTGCATCGATGCGCTGCGCCTCGCGCCCATGGCGCAGGCGCCGACGGTGCCGCCGCTGAGCGCGTCGGTGTATGCGAAGACCGTGTTGATCGACCCCTCGGGCGCCACGCTGGGTCTTGATCCGGAGCGCACCGACAACCTTGCGCCGACGATGCTCGCGCCGGCGTTGCGTCTGCCCGCTGGCGGCGCGACCTTGTCGGGCGAGACATCAAGGCGCTTGCGCGCGCTCGGCGACGGCACCGGCAGTTTTCCGCGTGCCGAACCGCCGGTGCTCGCACCCGCTGCGCCGCCACCGGCATTGCCGGTTGCGGCCGCAGCACCGCCGGCGCCCGTCACTGCCGATACCGATCCCGAGCTGCTCGAGATCTTCATCGAGGAAGCGCGCGAGGAAGTGGCGCGAATCGAGCAGTATTTCCCCGAGTGGGATCGAAATCCGGGCGACGGCGCTGCGCTGGCCGTGCTGCGACGTTCCTTCCATACACTGAAGGGCAGCGGGCGCATGGTCGGGGCACGACCACTCGCCGAGTTCTCCTGGGCGATCGAGAACCTGCTGAACCGTCTGATCGACGGCACGGTCGAGCGCAGCCCCCCCGTGTCGGCGACCCTGCGCGAGGCGGTGGCACTGGTGCCCCAGCTCGTCGAGCACCTCGCCGGCGGCGCAGCGCCCGGGGCAGATCCCGAAGTGCTGGCGGCGCGTGCGCACTCGCTGGCAGCCGCGCAGCCGGCCGAGACCGAGACGCAGCTGGGTCTGACATCCGCAAGCGGCGCGCCGACCCGAGCGCTCGCCGACGACAGCGCGACTGTTGCAGCGGCGGTGCCGGTTGCAGCGCTCGAGCCGCGCGCGCTGTCGGCCGCCGATCAGGCCGACGCGGACATGCATGACGCGCTCGAGGTCACGCAGCCCGGATTCAGCGCGCCACCGCCGTCGTCGCCGTCGTCGATGTCGCCCGCGCCCGGGATGGCGCCCACGCAGTTCGAACCGGTTCCCGACGATGCCGCGAGCGTCGACACGACGTTGCGCGACATCTACCTGCGCGAGACCGACACCCATGTCGAGGCCGTGCGCAGCTTCATCGCCGGCTGTCGCGGCAAGCCCGCCCCGCATGAGCTCGACGAGCCGGTCTATCGCGCCTGCCATACCCTGAGCGGCAGTTCGAAGATGGCCGAAGCGCGGCATGGCATACGCCTGGCCGAACCGCTGGATCGCTGGCTGCGCAAGTCCTGGGGCAGCGGTGTCGGCCTGGTCGATGAAGACCTCGATCTGCTCGCCGACTGCATGACCGCGATGCAGCAGGTCGCGCGCCACATGGATGAGTCGACCCAGTTCTTCCTGCAGCACGACCTGCTGCGGGAGCGGGTCGCGCGCGCCGACGCGGCGCTCGATCGGAGAATCGCCGAGGCCGCCGAGGCCGAGAACGTCGAGATCAGCGCGCCGGCGGAAGGCGACGACGACGCAACCGGCGAAGTGCCGGCGCTGGCAGCGCCCGCCGCGTTCGCTGCGGTTGCTGCGCCCGTTGAGCCCGAACCTGCTGCGCCGCCGCCTGCGGAGCCGGAGCCCGAGGCGTCGCTGGATGCGGATTTCGATCCGGAGATCGCCAGCATTTTCCTCGACGAGGCCAGCGAACTGATCGACGCGTCCCAGGCCGCGCTGCAGGACTGGAACGACGTGCCCGATGACGCCGGGCGCATCGCCGCGCTGAAGCGGCCCCTGCACACGCTGAAGGGCGGCGCGCGCATGGCGGGCATTGCGAGCATGGGTGATCTCGCCCACGAACTGGAAACGCTGATCGGTCAGCTCGAACTGGGGCTGGTCGCCTCGGTCGATGCGGCGCGCCACGCGACCCAGGCCAGTGTCGATGAGCTCGCGCGCATGCGCGACCAGGTCGCGCAGGGCCGCAGCCCGCGTGCCGCCTCTGACCTCATCGGCAGATTGCAGGCGCTGGGGCGTGGCGAAACCGTCGACAGCACGCAACGCCAGCCCGCGCTGGCGCCGCTCGTTGCGAGCGACGCGGAGTCCGTAGAGGCCACTGGCGGTGAAACGGCGCTGGTGCGCGCGCTCGAGCTGCCTGCGCCGCAGCTGTATGCGACGTCGCAGGCGGCGACGCAGGCCGAGGCAGTCGAAGCGGTGGCGGAAGCGGCCCCCGTTGCTGCGCCCGTGGCGCCCGTGGCGCCCGTCGCCGAGCCGCCCGCCGAACCCAGCGTCGCCGCAGCGGCAGTCGAGGGCGCGGGGTCTGCTGCGACACTGGTGGTTCCGCCCGGCCGCGAGCCGGTGCCGCAGGCGGATCGCCAGGAGATGGCGCGCGTCGACGCCGACCTGCTCGACCAGCTGCTGAACCAGGCCGGTGAAGTCAGCATCGGTCGCGCGCGCCTCGAACAGCAGGTCTCGTCGATCGACCACAACCTCGGCGAGCTGTCGCGCACCGTGACGCGCCTGAAGGAGCAGCTGCGCAATCTCGAGATCGAGACCGAGAAGCAGATCCTGCATCGCTATGAGAACGACGCGGCGCACCGCGGCGATTTCGATCCGCTGGAACTGGATCGCTACTCGTCGATCCAGCAGTTCTCGCGCGCGTTGGCCGAAACTGCCAGCGACGTCGCCAGCATCCAGCAGTTGCTCGAAAGCCTGACGCAGGACACCACCAACCTGCTGCAGCAGCAGGCGCGCACGGTCACGGAGCTGCAGAACGGCTTGATGCGCACGCGCATGGTGCCGTTCCAGCGCCATGCGCAGCGCCTGCAGCGCATCGTGCGCCAGGCGGCTGCGGATTCAGGCCGACAGGCCGAGCTGCTGATCGAGGGCGCGTCGGGCGAGCTCGATCGCCAGGTGCTCGAACGCATGCTGCCGCCCTTCGAGCACATCCTGCGCAATGCCGTCGTGCACGGCATCGAATTGCCCGCAGAGCGCGTGGCGCGCGGCAAGGCCGAGACCGGCAAGATCCAGATGCTGCTGCGCCGCGAAGGCTCGGAGGTCGTCGTCGAGATCCAGGACGACGGCGCCGGCATGAACATCGCCGCCATCCGCGCCAAGGGCGTTGCGCTCGGCCTGGTCCGCGCCGACGAGGCCCTGTCCGACGGCGACGTCATGCAGCTCGTGCTCGAGCCGGGATTCTCGACCGCGGCGACGATCACGCAGCAGGCTGGCCGCGGCGTCGGCATGGATGTCGTCGCCACCGAGGTCAAGAAGCTGGGCGGCGCGCTGCACATGGATTCGACAGCGGGCGAGGGCACCCGCTTCACGATCCGGCTGCCGCTGACGCTCGCGATCAGCCACGCGCTGGTCGTGCGCGTCGAAGACGAACTGTATGCATTGCCGCTGCCGACCGTCGAAGGCGTCGTGCGCCTGTCGCGCGATGAAGTCGCGGCGCACCTGGCGCGCGAGGGCGCGAGCTTTGAATACGGCGGCCAGACCTACCGGCTGCAGCAGCTCGGGATGTTCGTCGGCCTGACGCAGTCGCCGTTGCCGGCGCAGGACGTCACGGTGCCCGTGGTGCTGGTGCGCGCCGGCGACCACTCGACCGGTCTCGTGACCGACGAGCTGATCGGCAGCCGCGAGATCGTCGTCAAGAGCGTCGGGCCGCAGATCTCAGGCATCCGCGGCATCTCTGGCGCGACCATCCTCGGCGATGGCCGCATCGTCATCATCCTCGACATCAGCGCGCTGGTGCGCGCCGACTGGCGCTCGCGCGCCGCGCCGGTCGCGCCGCGCGAGAAGTCCGATACCCGGGCGGTCGCGCTGGTCGTCGACGATTCGATCACCGTGCGCCGCGTGACGCAGCGGCTGCTCGAGCGCAACGGCGTGAAGGTGCTGACGGCCCGCGATGGGCTCGATGCGGTCGCCGTGCTCGCCGAGCATGTGCCCGACGTGATCCTGCTCGACATCGAAATGCCGCGCATGGATGGCTATGAAGTCGCGGCCCACGTGCGCAACGATCCGCGCCTGCGCGATGTACCCATCATCATGATCACCTCGCGCGTGGGCGAGAAGCATCGCGCCCGCGCCATCGAGCTCGGTGTCAGCGACTACCTCGGCAAGCCCTACCAGGAAGCGCAGCTGCTCGAGGCCATCGAGCCGCTGATCGCCGAGCGTCGCCGGGGTGCCGGTCATGGCTGAGCGCCTGCTCGAAGTCTATTGCGTGCTCGTGCCGCTCGCGGATGGCCGGCTGATCCTGCCGCGCTCCTGCGTCGCGGAGGTCGTCGGCCACACGGCTCCCGCAGAGATGCCGGGCGCGCCGCCGTGGTACCTGGGCACCTTCGCCTGGAGCGGCTCGCAGGTGCCGCTGGTGTCCTTCGAAGGTATCTGCGGCCAGCCGATTCCGCCAGTCACGGGGCGCACCCGCATCGTCATCGCGCACTGCCTCGGCGATGTGCTCGAGGGCGGCGTGTTCGGCATCATCGCGCAGGGCTTTCCGCAGGTCGTGCGCGTCACCAGCGACGTCGTGCGGCCGGACAACTCGCGGCCGATCCCGGAGCGCTGGCCGGTGCTGAGCCAGATGCGCATGATGAGCGAAGCGCCGCTGGTGCCTGACCTCGAACGCCTCGAGCAGATGATCGCCGAGGAAACCAGCGTCACCGGCTGATGCGCGTGCACCGCGCGCTGGCCGACTGGCCGCCCGCGAGTTCGTCGCCGATGCCGAAGCCCACCCGACCGGACTCCGGCGTCGCCCAGCCGTTGCCGAGCATGCGTCGTTCGGCCCCCTCGTACAGATACAGGTTCATCAGCGGCACGAAGTTGTTGCCCGACACGGATGGCCAGAGGCCGTGCCGCAGCAAGAGCGTCAGTTGCCGGGGCGGCTGTTCGTCGGTGCGCAGCGCCACCGTGCCGCCGCGATCGTGCAGTGTCAGCCGCGTCATTGCCTGCGGCTTGCCATCGCGACGGCGGATCGCCACGAAGCAGTCGAATTCCGTGGCGCGCAGCAATTGCAGCGGTCGTGCGTCCCCTGGCAGCTCGCGCCACAGTTCGTCCGCCGACAGCCACAGGCGTGCGCCGGACTGCAGCAGCTCGCCGGCGCCGGCGGCGCTCGTGCAGGCATCCGGCACTTCGGTCACGAACACGCCGGCGCGGCGTCGCCAGGTCAGGCGGCAGTCGTCATCAGGCGCTTCGCCGCGCCACTGCACCTGTCCGGTGTCGTTCACCGCAACGGTCCACACGCTGCGTGCCCGCAGGGCAGCGTGTTCATCGCCTGCGTGTTCGCGGATCTCCAGTCGGACCGGCGCATCCCCGGGCAGGCGACTGATCACGACATGCGCGCGCGCCGGACTGTCGGCAGCACGCTGCATGCCTTCGAGAAAGAAGCGCTGCGGTTCGTTGTCGTAGCGACCCGGCAGGCGCTGCAGCAGATCGCGCAGGTCGAGCCGGCCTTCTGCGGCAGTCTGGCTGGCGATGGAATGCGCTGGTAGTGAGGCCGCGAACAGCAGCGCGGCGGCGGGCAGCAGTCGGTTCATCGCGGATTCCCCGTGTGTCAGTCTTCGTCGAAATCGCCCGCCCAGGCCTGCAGCGCGGTCAGCGCCGCGACCGCAGCGGTCTCCGTGCGCAGCACGCGCGGCCCGAAGCGCACTGCGCTGAAGCCGTGCCGTGCCGCCGCGGCGAGCTCCGCTTCGCTCCAGCCGCCCTCAGGACCCACCAGCAGCGCCGCCGCAGAGATGGCGCTGCCGCGGGTGGCCTGTCGCAGGGTCGAGGGCCCCGCGGGGTCCAGTGTCAGCGCGAGTGCCGCTGGGGTCCGCGCGCGCAGGGCAGCACAGGCTGCGTCGAGCGAGGCGGCCGGCAGCAGCAGCGGCACGCGATTGCGACCACACTGCTCGCAGGCACTGCGCAGCACGCCGAGCCAGTGTTCGTGGCGCCGCGCGCTGCGCTCGGCGTCCAGGCGCATCACCGAGCGCTCCGCCAGCACCGGCTGGATCGCGGCAACACCGAGCTCGGTCGCCTTCTGCAGCACCCAGTCCATTTTCTCGGCGCGTGACACCGCCTGCAGCAGCGTCACCGCGAGCGGCGATTCGCGCTCGGTCGGATCGAATGCATGGATGCGCGCGCGCGCACTGCCGCGCGCCGCGTGGGTCAGCGTGGCGCGATGCGCGCCGCCGTGGCCGTCGAACAAGGTGATTTCGGCGCCTACGCCGAGTCGCAGCACGCGCAGCAGGTGTTCGGTGGCGGCGCGCGGCAGTTCGAGTTCGGTGTGGCCGGCCAGCGGCACGTCGACGAAGATGCGGATCTCGCGCAATGCCCTGGCCTCAGCCTGCAACCGCAAGCGCCAGACCGCTGGCAGCGACGTCGGCCATCAGTTCGATCTCGTCCTGCGTGACGATGTAGGGCGGCATGAAATAGATGACCTGCCCGAGCGGCCGCAGCAGCACGCCGCGCTCGAGCGCATGGCGATAGATGCGCAGGTGCCGGCGCTCGCGCCACGGGAAGGGCTCGCGCGTGGCGCGATCGCGCGCGAACTCCACCGCGACGATCAGGCCCCGCTGGCGGACCTCGACGACATTCGGATGCGTCGCGAGGCGGGCGTCGACTGCCGCGCGCAGCTGCTGCGCGAGCGTGCCGACGCGCGCGAGCACGTTCTCCTCGCGGAACAGATCGAGCGATGCCAGCGCTGCGGTGCAGGCCAGCGGATTGCCCGCGTAGCTGTGCGAGTGCAGGAAGGCGTTGAGGCGGACGTAGTCATCGTAGAACGCGTGGTAGACATCCTCGGTGGTCAGCACCGCCGACATCGGCAGGTAGCCGGCCGTCAGGCCCTTCGACAGGCACAGGAAATCCGGCGTCACGCTGGCCTGCTCGCAGGCGAACATCGTGCCGGTGCGCCCGAAGCCCACCGCGATCTCATCGGCTATGAGGTGCACGCCATGGCGGTCGCAGCAATCGCGCACGAGCCGCAGGTAGGCCGGGTCGTGCATCCGCATGTTGCCGGCGCACTGCACCAGCGGTTCGATCAGCACGGCGCAGATTTCATCGCCGCGTTCGGCGAGCAGCGCATCGAGGGCCGCGGCGGCGCGCTGCGCGCAATCGAGGGCCGTCTCGCCGGGTGCAGCCGCATAGGCATCCGGCGACGGCACGGTGAAGACGTCCATCAAAAGCGGTCGGTAGATCGCCTTGTAGAGTTCCACGTTGCCGACCGCGAGTGCACCCAGTGTCTCGCCGTGGTAGCTGTTGGCGAGCGTGACGAAGCGGGTGCGGCGCGGCTGGCCGCGGTTCTGCCAGTAGTGGAAGCTCATCTTGACCGCGATCTCGATCGCCGCCGAGCCGCTGTCGGCGAAATAGCAGCGGGTCAGGCCCGGCGGCGCGAGGCGGGTCAGCGCCTCGGCAAGCCGGATCGCCGGCTCGTGCGTGAAGCCGGCGAACATCACGTGCTCGAGCCGATCGAGCTGGTCGCGCAGCGCCGCGTTGATGCGCGGGTGGGCGTGGCCATGCAGGTTCACCCACCAGGAGCTGATCGCATCCAGGTAGCGGCGGCCATCGTGGCCGGTGAGCCAGGCGCCGGCACCCGACGCGATCGGGATCAGCGGCATCTCGCGCTCGTGGTCCTTCATCTGCGAGCACGGGTGCCACAGATGCGCGAGGTCGCGCGCCACCCAGTCGCCGTCTGCGGTCGTCATGCCCGCTATTCTGGCATCATGACCGGGGGATACGCTTCATGACGCCACCTGAATCCATCGCGTTGCAGGTCGATACCGCCACGGGCCGACTGCGCGGCGTGCGGCAGGTGCTGTCACCGCACCAGGACGCGCGGCCGAACGGCCTGCTGCCGGATCTGATCATCGTGCATGGCATCAGCCTGCCTCCCGGGGAGTATGGCGGCCCCTGGATCGACCGGCTGTTCACGGGCGGCCTGCCGCCGGACGCGCATCCCTACTTCGCGCCGATCGCGGCACTGCGGGTGTCGGCGCACCTGTTGATCGATCGAGCTGGCGTGCCGTCGCAGTACGTGCCGTTCCACGCCCGCGCCTGGCATGCCGGCGTGTCCGAGTTCCAGGGGCGTGCGGGCTGCAACGACTTTTCCATCGGCATCGAGCTCGAAGGGACCGATGACTCTGCCTACGAGCCGGCGCAGTACCTGACCCTCGCGGCCACGATTCGCGCGCTGCTGCGGGCCTATCCGAGCCTGCACCGCGACCGCGTCGTGGGGCACAGCGACGTCGCGCCCGGACGCAAGACCGACCCAGGCCTATCATTCGACTGGGCGCGTCTGCGAGCGAGTGTCGCTCGCGACGATCACGCCCCGGGGGATTCATGACGACCACACCAGCTGCCAGTGCGGCACCCGCGACCGCGGGTCGCGATCCAGGGATCTATCCATGGCTGATCGCCATCACAGGCATGCTGACGCTGTTCGTGTCGAACGGCATGACCGCCACCGGCATCACGATCTTCGATCCCGCGCTGCTCGATGAGTTCGGCTGGAGCCGCGGCGACTTCAAGTTCCGCGATTCACTGAACCTGGTCGTCGCCGGGCTCGTCGCGCCGGTCGCCGGCATGCTGATCGACCGCGTCAATCCGAAGTACCTGATGATGACGGGCTTCGCGCTGCTGACGATGGGCTATCTGGGCTACAGCGTGATCGCCAACGGCGGGCCGGTGCCGCTGATCGAGGCGATTGCCTTCGTGACCATCTGCGGACTGTCGTCTTTCCTGTATCTCGGCCTGCGACAGCTGCTGAAATGGTCTTTGCCGGTCGCCGGCGGAGTCACCGCGCTGGTCGCCATCATCGGTGCCGTCGCCTACTGGCAGGCCTGGTCCGGCATCGCGCTGAAGCAGGTCTACATGATCCACCTGCTGTTCGCGCTCGTGCTGTCGACCTCCGGAACGATGGTCGTGATCTTCCTGGTCTCGAGCTGGTTCGTGCGTCATCGCGGCCTCGCGATCGGCATCGCGCTGGTGGGCACGAGCATGGGCAGCGCGATCCTGCCGTACTTCAATCCGGATCTGATCGCCGCCTATGGCTGGCGCCAGTCCTATGTGATCAACGCAGTGATGCCGGTCGTGTTGCTCCTGTTCGTGCTGCTGTTCATCAAGGGCACGCCCCGCCACGCGGGCATGTCGGCGCTGGGTCAGAGCGACGCGATCGGCGATCTGAAGCAACACGGCCTGACCTACAGCCAGGCGGTGCGCACGAAAACCTTCTGGATGATCGCGGTCTCGGGCTTCCTGACCTACTTCGCGATCTTCAGCTTCGTCCAGCACGCAGTGCTGCATGCGAACAAGGGCTTCGGCATGCCGTTGAAGGAAGCCGGCTTCCTGATGTTCACGTTCAGTCTCGTGGCCATGGCCTCAAAACTGCTCAGCGGCGTCGTCGCCGACATCATCGACCGGCACAAGGTCTTCACCGGTTGCTTCGTGATCATGCTGGTGGGCGTCATCGGCCTCGCGACGATGCGCCAGGAGTGGCTGCTGCCTTCGGCAATCACCATTGCCGTGGGTTGGGGCGGGCTGTTCACGCTGTACAACATGCTCGCGGTCAACAACTTCGGGCTGCGCGAGATCGGACGCATCAACGGCACGGTCAGTCTGCTCGAGTCGGTTGGCGCCGGTCTCGGCAGCTGGGTCACGGGGTTGCTGTTCGACGCTTACGGCAGCTATCAGGTTGCGTTCGTGATGCTGGCCGTGATGGTCAGCATCGCGCTGGTGCTGTCGACGCAGATCCGCAGCGAGGTCGACGAGCGCGTGCTGCGCAAGGCCTGAGGCGCGCACCGCGACGCCCGCGAGGACGTCAGCGGGGTCGCCGCCGCCTCGCGTCGCGGGCCGCGATCTTCGCCTGCTGCGCGACCAGGCGTTCTTCCGGAGTGCGGCCGGCGCGCAACGCGAAGCGCTCGTGGAACAGCGGTCGCGGCGCGCCGGCGCGATACCACGTGACGAGCAGCGGTATCTTCGCGAGCCTGAACAGGCCCAGCTGCGGGCAGCGCCGGTGCGTCTCGCGCGCGAGTGCGCGCACCTTCGCGACGCTCTCGCGGGTGTCGAGCGTCAGGTCGAAGTTCAGCTGTTCGTACTTCGGCTGCAGGTGCAGGTCGAAGAAAAAGCCGCGGATGTCGATCAGCGAGCGCAGCCGGGTCGCGAGTCCGGCGTGGTGGAACTTCTGGTCGCGTGCGACGACTGCGATCGTGATCGAGGTACACGCGGCAAGCGCCGCAAGCTGGGCGTGTACCGGGGTCCAGCCCCGCGACCGGCCACGCAGGTCTGGCGGATCGCCGATGTCGAAACCCTCGGGTTCATCGAACATCAGCGATGGCTGGCCATCGAACCAGCCTTCGACCCGCATCTGTTCATGTGACCGTGTCGTGACATCCGAGACGCCAATCCACGCCGGATAGGCCGCAACTTCCTTCATCAGACTCTCCTTCGCCGGCAGGTCCTGCGCGTTGAACTTATCCCGCCGCAGCTGACTTCGCCAGCCACCGCGGCAAAGCCTTGCCGCCCGACCGTGACGCGGATCACCGGTTGCCGACCACCCGCCGCCGGCAGCCGTCAAGGCCAGCCCTGGAGCGCCGATAACCGGGTG
>JBIITU010000240.1:0-5399 GCA_044340335.1 Steroidobacteraceae bacterium | reverse complement strand
CTGTCTTCGGCAGCCGTCAAGGCCGGCGGGCGCGGGCCGATAACCCGCGTGATCCCGGTCAACAGACGGTCTCACCAGCATCATGAAGGCAAGGTTCGATGCGCTGCCCCTGCGCCAGCGGCTCATCGCCATGAGCCTCGCGGCCTGCATGGTCATGCTCGTCGTGTCGATGACGGCGCACGCCTTTTTCGCACTCGACCATGAGCGCGAGGCCCACCTCGAACGCATGCGCACGATCGCAGGCATTACCGCGGCCGCCAGCACGACTGCCGTGGACCTCGACGACGAGCTGCTCGCCACCCAGGTGCTGGTGTCGCTGGCCGCGGAGCCGACCTTCATCGGCGGCGCCATCCTGGACCGCGAGGGGCGGCAGCTCGCTTACTGGCGGCAACCCGGTGCGGGTCCTGCAGCGCGCGACAGCGCCGCTGAACCGGTCGTGCCGCGCGCCTGGATCGACGCCGGCAATGAGGTCGTGCACGAGCCCGAACACGGCGAAGTCATCGTGCTCAGGCCCGTCGTCGTCGACGGCATCAACAGCGGCTTCGTGCTGCTGCAGGCGCGCCGCAGCGGCGTCGCCCAGGTGCTGGCCATGCATCTCGCGACTGAGGCCGTCGCGACACTCGTGGCGCTGCTGTTCGCGGGCCTGCTCGCGGCGCGCTTCGCGTCGGCGATCACCCAGCCGGTCAACGCATTGCTGGCCGGGATGCGGCGCGTCGCGACCGACCAGGACTACTCGCTGCGCGTGCCGCAGGGCGGTCCCGACGAGCTCGGCCGGGTCGTGCAGGGATTCAACCTGATGCTGGAACGTGTCCAGCAGTCAGACGAGACGCTGCGCAATCATGGTGCGGCACTCGAGCAGCAGGTGGGTGTGCCCACGCGCGAACTGCAGGATGCGCTCGCCGCCATGCGCGACTCGATGGCGGAGACGGAGACCGCCCGGCAAGTCGCCGAGCAGGCCAGCGTTGCCAAGAGCGAGTTCCTGGCGCGCATGAGCCACGAGATCCGCACGCCCATGAACGGCGTGCTCGGCATGACTGAACTGCTGCTCGACACCCGCCTGGAGCCGCGGCAGCGCCGCTTCGCCGAGACTATCCAGGCTTCGGCCGATGCACTGCTCGCGATCATCAATGACGTGCTCGACTTCTCCCGCGTCGAGGCCGGCAAGCTGCGGCTCGAAGCGGCGGAGTTCAGCCTGTCGGATCTGGTCGAGGAAGTCGTGGATCTGTTCGCGAAGCGAGCCCACGACAAGCGTCTCGAGCTGCTGCTGGACTGGCAGCCGACAGCGCCTGACCGCGTGGTCGGCGATAACCTGCGCCTGCGTCAGATGCTGTCCAACCTGGTTGCCAACGCGATCAAGTTCACCGAGCGCGGCCACGTGCTGGTGCGCGTGCGCGGGGCAGGCGGCGGCTCGACGGACGATCGCGCGCGACGACGCGTCGAGATCGACGTCGAGGATACCGGTGTCGGCATCCACCCGGACAACCAGCGCGCGGTGTTCGAGGCCTTCACGCAGGAAGACGGATCGATCTCGCGGCGTTACGGCGGCACCGGCCTGGGACTCGCGATCACGCGGCAACTCGCCGACCTGATGGGTGGCGAAGTGCGGCTGCGCAGCGCGCCAGCTGCCGGTTCCACCTTCACTATCGCGATCGACCTGCCGCTCGGGCAGGCCGCCGAGTCGCGCCCCCGTGGCGCGGGCCTCGCGGTGTCCGGGCGCACTGCGCTGATCGTCGACGACTACGCGGTGAACCGCGAGATACTCGAGCAGCAGCTGGCTGCGCTGGGTTTTACGACGCGCTCCGCGCCCGATGCCGCTGCGGCGCTGCGGATCCTGGAGGCGGAGCACTTCGCCGCGGATGTCCTGCTGCTCGACTTCCAGCTGCCGGATCGCAGCGGAATGCAACTGCTCGCGGAGCTGCGGCGTCGCGATTCCTCTGCGCGCACGCCCGCGGTCCTGCTCAGCTCGCTGGCGGTGGACATCGACCCGTCGCAGATCGCCGCGTTGCGTCCCATCGTTCCGCTGGGCAAGCCGGTGCGACGCGTCGTGCTCGAACAGACGCTGGAGCGGCTGTTGAGCGGCACCGATCCGACGCCGGCCGTCGCGCCGGCATCTGCCGCGCGAGCCGCTGCCGCGGCGATCAACCTGCGCGGGACGCGCGTCCTGCTGGTCGAGGACAACATCGTCAACCGTCAGCTTGCCATCGAGATCCTGGGCTCGTTCGGCTGCGAGCTGGCGATCGCGACCAACGGCGAGGAAGCGCTGTTCCATCTGGCGATGACGCGCTTCGACCTCGTGCTGATGGACTGCCAGATGCCTGTCCTCGACGGCCTGTCGGCGACGCGCCTGTGGCGCGCGCGGGAGGCCGAGCGCGGTCCTGACCGCACGCCGATCGTGGCACTGACCGCAAACGCCTTGCAGGGCGATCGCGTCGCCTGCCTCGAGGCGGGCATGGACGAGTACCTGACCAAACCGTTCTCGAGCGCTCAGCTGCGCGAGGTGATCATTCGCATGCTCAAGCCACAGATGTCCGTCCCCGCTGCCGCCGCGGCCCCATCGACCCCGGCGGCTGCGACGCCGTCGCCCGAGCAGGCTGCGGCGCTGGATGCGGGTCTCGAACCCGCGGCGCTCGCGGCGATCGCCGAGCTCGACCCGGGCGGCAAGAAAGGTCTCGTCAAGCGCATCGTCACGCTGTTCGTCGATGACTCCGCCCGACTGCTCGCGGAGCTGGGCGCTGCGCTCGAGGCCAACGACGCGGACGCCGCGCGGCGCAGCACGCACACGCTGAAGTCGACGGCGGCCAATGTCGGTGGACTGGCCCTGGCGCAGGCCGCCGGCGCCGCCGAACAGACCCTCAAGGGCGGCGAACTTGACGAGGCGCGCAGTGCGTTGCCGCGCCTGCAGGCGTTGCGCTCAGCGACGCTCGCCGCACTGGCCGACCTGCACCAGGGAGCCGCTGCGTGAGCACGACGACGCGATTGCTGGGCAGCAGCGGTCGGGCGCTCATCGTCGACGACGATGGTAGCGGCCGGCTGCTGGCGCGCAGCGCGCTCGAACAGGGTGGCCTGATGGTGTTCGAGGCCGCCGATGGCGTCGAGGCGCTCGACCAGTTCGCGCAGGTCACGCCCGACGTGATCGTCATGGATGTCGAGATGCCGCGCATGAACGGCTACGACGCCTGCGCCGCGATCCGTGCCCGCCCGGACGGACGGCGCGTGCCCATCATGATGCTGACTGGCCACGGCGACCTGGCGTCGGTCAACAGCGCTTTCGATGCCGGTGCCACGGACTTCATCTCGAAACCCGTGCCGTGGGCGCTGCTCGGCCACAAGGTGGCCTACCTGCTGCGCGCGAGCCGCGTGCGCGGTGAGCTCGAGCGCAGCGAAGAGCGCCAGACTGCGGTGCTGGCCGCGGTGCCGGACGTGCTGGTCGAGCTCGATGCGGGCAACCACGTGCTGCAGGTGTTCGGTGCCGGGCAGCGTCAGGCGATGTTCGGCAGCGATACGCTGGTCGGGCGCAGCATCCTCGCGTTGCTGCCGCCAGACGCCGTGCCGCAGTTCACGATGCTGCTGCACGCGGCGCGCCGCAACGAGCCGCATCCGGAATTCGAGTTCGAGCTCGCGACGTCCATGTCTGGCGCGGTCGTCGAGGCTCGCGCCGTGCCGTATCGCGATCAGGGCATCCTCGTGATGCTGCGCGACGTCACCGAGCGCCGCCGTTCGCTCGAACGCATCCGCGAGCTGGCGTACTTCGACGCGCTGACGTCGTTGCCCAACGTCGAGTACTTCCGTGAACGTGTGGCCGGTGCCGCCGCCCACCATTGCGCGACCGGCGCGGCGATGGCTGTCGTGCATGTCGACCTCGATCACTTCCAGCGCATCAACGACAGCTTCGGCCAGAAGGTCGGCGACGGCGTGCTGCGCGCCGTCGCGACGCTGCTGCGCCGCGTGTTCGAACCCCAGCGCTCGTCGGCCTTCGTCGCCCGCTTCGGCGGCGACGAGTTCTCGGTGCTGCTGCCGGAGCTTGCGGATCTTGCCAGCGCGCAGGCGCAGGCCGAGCGGCTCTCGGCGGCGTTCGCCGAGCCACTGCTGGTCGAGGGCCAGGAAGTGTTCGTGACCGCCGCCATTGGCGTCGCGGCGGCGCCCGAGCACGGTGCCGACGAAGAGGTGCTGACCCGCAATGCCCACGCGGCCGCCGGTGCCGCCAAGCTCGCGGGCGGCCATCGGGTGCAGACCTACAACGCGGCGCTGGAGCGGTCGTCGCGCGCGCGCCTGGAGCTGGCTGCGGACCTGCGCCGCGCCGTCGAGAGCGGCGGGCTTGCGCTCGCATTCCAGCCGCAGGTCGACTTGCGGCAGCGGCGGCTCGCCGGCTTCGAAGTGCTGGTGCGCTGGCAGCATCCGCAGCGCGACTGGATCTCGCCCGCCGAGTTCATCCCGATCGCCGAGGAATCGTCGCTGATCGTGTCGCTGTCGGAGTGGGTGCTGGACGCGGCCCTGCAGCAGCTGCAGGACTGGCGGTTGCGCCGCTATACGGTGCCCCGGCTTGCCGTGAACCTGTCGAGCGCGCACTTCTCGCGCGCCGATGTCGCGCAATGGGTGGCTGCGCGATTGAACCGGTTCAACGTGCCGGCGTCGATGCTCGAGCTCGAGATCACCGAGGGCTTGCTGATGCGCGACACGAGCCAGACCCAGGCCGCGCTCGGCGACCTGAAGGCGCTGGGCGTGCGGCTCGCGGTCGACGACTTCGGCACCGGCTACTCGGCGCTGTCCTACCTGAAGCGCTTCTCGATGGACGCGCTGAAGATCGATCGCTCCTTCGTCAGCGACCTCGGCACCGACTCGGGCGATGCTGCGATCTGCAGCGCGGTGATCGCGATGGCGCACCGGCTCGGGCTGGAAGTGGTCGCAGAGGGCATCGAGAACTCGACGCAGCTGAACTTCCTGCGCGACGAAGGCTGCGATACCGCGCAGGGCTATCTGCTCGGCAAGCCGATGATGGCCGACAAGGCCGAGGACCTGCTGCGCCATCTCGAGGGGCACTCGACGCGCAGCGACGAGGAACGCATGCAGTCAGCGAGCCGCTGACGCACCGAAGAGGGCGTCAGCCGCCGCTGGATTCCGGACCGCTGCCGCGGCCGCGATCATGGCGCCACAGCACTTCCGTGCCGTTCTCGTGCCGCGCGAGCACGCGCGCGGTGACGAACAGCAGGTCCGACAGCCGGTTCAGGTAGCGCGGCACCTCGGGGGCGACTTCGGCGACGGCCGCGAGCGACCAGACGCGCCGCTCGGCACGTCGCGCCACGGTGCGCGCGACATGGCAGGCGGCAGCGGCGGGGCCGCCACCCGGCAGGATGAAATCCTTCAGCGGCGGCAGCGCTTCGTTGAACTGGTCGAGCACGGCT
>JBIITU010000058.1:0-12516 GCA_044340335.1 Steroidobacteraceae bacterium | reverse complement strand
CAGGATCTGGTCGCCGCTGATCAGCACCGCGGGCGCCGCCGAGAAGAACGCCAGATGGCCGGTGGCGTGGCCATCGACCTCGAGTGCCTCGAAGGTCCAGTCACCCACGCTCACGACATCGCCGTCATCCAGCGGCGCTTCCACATGCGGCATCCGGTTGATCGGCGTTTCGTAGCGCATGGTCGGCAGCTGCGCGAAGTAGTCGCGCGCCTCGCCCATGCCATGCGCGAGGAAATACTCGAGCGTGCGCGCACGCTGTGCGGCGTCGGGACCGCGGACCATCAGTTGCGCGCCCGGCAGCGCACGGCGCGCCATCTGCACCGTGGGTCGCCTGCCGCGCGCCTGCAGCCAGCCCGCGCAACCCATGTGATCGGGATGAAAGTGCGTCAGCAATATCCGGCGCAGCGGCCGGCCCGCGAGCCAGCCCGCTTCGAGCGACTCCCAGACTTCCGTGCAGCGCGTTGCCGGCAGGCCGGTGTCGATCAGCGTGACGCCGTCGTCTGTTTCGATCAGCCACAGGTTGATGTGGTTGAGGTCGATGGGCAGTGGCATGCGCAGCCAGTGCAGGCCGCGCGTGATCTCGCGCAGTTCGCCGGGTTCGGGTGCCGCCTCGTGCAGGTAGTGCAGCTGCGGTTCGGGGGTGGCGTAGGTTTCGCCTTCGGCGGTCAGGGACTCGACTTTCACGATGCGTGCAGGGATACCATGCGGGGGCGGGTAGCGTCCATGATGTGACGAGGGCAGGACTCCTGAACAGCGTGCGCGTCAGGGTGATCATCGGCGGGCATGGCTTCGAGCGTGAGGCGTTCGATGCCGCACTGCGCGCGCTGCCTGGTGTCGCCATCGAGTACGACAAGCAGCCTGCCGCAGCGCTGCGCATGAATCCGCGCGACCTGCAGGGCGTCGATGCCTTGCTGCTGTACGACATCCCGGGCATCGACTTCCGCGCCACGATCGATCCGCCGCAGCTGTTCGAGCCACCGGCGCAGTTCCGGGTCGGCTTCGAAGCGCTGCTGCTCGACGGCATCGGCATCGTCGCGCTGCATCACGCGCTCGCGGGCTGGCCGGCCTGGCCGGCCTATGGCGATTGCCTCGGCGGTCGGTTTCGCTACCGCCCGGTGCGCGCTGCTTCGACGCCTGAGGCGGCGTCGGTCACGCCCGATTCGGGGTATGCGACCGACATCGAGTACGGCGTCGAAGTAATCGACGCGGAACACCCGGTGACGCAGGGTCTGCCGCCAAGGTTCACGCTGCGCGATGAACCCTATCGATGCGAGGTGCACGAAGCGCAGGTGACGCCGCTGCTGCGCGCCGATGCGCGCTACACGAGCGCGCCGTTCCAGTCCGCGGCGCACGCGGTCGGCGCCGCCGATGCGCTGCCGCCAGGGCAGTGGCAGGGCCCGGCGCAGTCGACGCTGGTCGCGTGGTCGCGCGAGCTCTGGTCGAGCCGCATCGTCTGCCTGCAGCCCGGCGACGGACCGGCGAGCTACGGCGATCCGCACTGGCGACGCCTGCTCGGCAACGCGTTGCGCTGGGTGGCGCAGCGCTGACCGCGGCGTGCCCGAGATGCACGCTGTCATCGAATCGTCACGCTGAAGCCGCGAATCCGTCATGCGCGACGCTGATGCTCCGCGAGCACGCTGACGTGCCACGGGGTATGCGATGGACACACAACACAAGCAGCGGCGTTCGCTCGGCGCACGTCTCCTTTTTACAACGTTGGTCGCCGGTTTTTCGGCACACGCGCTCGCAGCGGTGGTCACCGGCACCGTGACGGATGCCTCCGGCTTCCGCGCGCTGGGCGGCGCCGAGGTCGAACTCGTCGAACTTCAGCGCCGCACTCGCGCCGACTCTGCTGGGCGATATCGTTTTGCTGATGTCGCGCCGGGTCGATACACCGTTCGCGCCAGCTATGCGGGCGTGGCGCCGCTGGAGCAGTCGATCACCGTCGGCGACGGGTCTGATGACGTGGTCACCGCGGATCTCGGCCTCGGCGAGACGTCGGACGACATTCTCGAAAGCGTGCTGGTGGTCGGTCAGCGCGCGAACCTCGCGAGCTCGCTGTCGCGCCAGCGTTCGGCCGAAACGGTGCAGAGCGTGCTGACGCGCGACGCCATCGGCCAGTTTCCGGACCAGAACGTCGCCGAGTCGGTGCGTCGCGTCTCGGGCGTCAACGTGCTGAACGACCAGGGCGAGGGTCGCTTCATTGCGGTCCGCGGCCTGGCTCCGGATCTGAACGCGGCCTCGATCAACGGTGCCAGGGTGCCGGCACCGGAGGCGGATATCCGCTCGGTCGCACTCGACGTGCTCCCCGCTGAGTTGATCGAGTCGATCGAAATCAAGAAGTCACTGACGCCAGACATGGACGCCGACACCATCGGCGCATCCATCGAGATCAACACGACCAGCGCGTTCGACCGCCGCGATCCCTATCTCGGCGTCACGGCGCAGGGTTCCTACAATGACCTGAACGGCGAATGGTCGCCGAAGGCTAGCCTGGACTTCTCGCGCCGCGTGACCGAGCGCTTCGGCATCGCCGGTGGTATCTCGTACTACAACCGCGCGTTCGCGACCGACAACGTCGAAATGGACGGCTGGAACGAGACGGATGCCGGCGTGGCCTATGCCGACACCGTGGAATATCGCGACTACGACGTCGAGCGCCAGCGTCTCGGAATGTCGCTATCGCTGGATTTCCGGCCGACCGACCAAACGACGCTGTTCGCGCGCACCCTGTTCAGCGACTTCGAGGACCAGGAATTCCGCGGGCGACTGATCTTCGAAATGGATGAAGAGCCCACCGCAGGCGACGCCAACGGCGCGAGGTTCTCGTCCGACGACGGGCAGATCCGCGTCGAGCGCGACATCAAGGACCGCTTCGAAACCCAGCGGATCATGTCTCTGGTGGCCGGTGGCCAGACCTTTGCGGGACCCTGGACTTTCGACTACAGCGCGAGCTGGTCGAAGGCGCGCGAGAAGGAAAACGGCTCGCTCGATCCGACCATCTTCCGGCGTGACTTCGAGGACCCGGGTGAACTGGGCGTCAGCTTCGACTACCGCGACCTGAGCCGCATCGGCTATGCAGTCACGAACGGCGCGGCGGCCTTTCTCGATCCGGCCGAGTATGAATTCGAGGCCATCGAGCGCACCACGCTGAGCCTGTCCGAAGACGAGGAGATCAGCGCGCGCGTCGACGTCAAGAAGGAGCTTTCACTGAGCCGCGGTTCGCTGGAACTGCAGGGCGGCCTCAAGCTGCGGCAGCGCGACAAAACCAACGACGTCCAGCTCGACATCTTCGATGGCTTCGACGGTGACCTGACGCTGACCGATGTCGTCGGCCGGCAGTCGTTCGGCATCGCGTCGATCGATCCGCAGGTCGACCCGGGTGCGGTGCGGTCGCTGTTCCGCAGCCAGCTCGCCGCGTTCGAGCGCAACGAGCTCGACTCGACGTTCGAGTCGGCGGTCGCGGATTACAGCGTCGAGGAGGACATCACGGCCGGCTATCTGCTCGGGCGCTATGTCAACGGTCCGCTGAAGCTGATCGGTGGCCTGCGGTTCGAGCGGACCGAGAACGACATCCGCGGCAACCTGGTCGAGCTGGTCGAGGAAGGTGGCACCCGCGGCGGCGTCGTGCTCGACGAGGACACGGTGTTCATCACGCCGCGCAGCATCCAGCGCTCCTATTCTGACACCCTGCCGAGCCTCAACCTGCGCTACGAGGCGCGACCTGATGTGCTGCTGCGCGCCGCGGCCTACGCCAGCGTCGTGCGGCCGAACATTGGCAACCTCGCGCCGCGCTTCATCGTCGAGGAGAACGACGAGGGCGAACGCGAAGGCGAATTCGGCAATCCGGATCTAGAGCCCTACGAGTCGGTGAACATCGATCTGGGCGTGGAGTGGTACTTCGACGGCAAGGGCGTGCTGCAGGCCGGCGTGTTCTACAAGGACATCGACAACTTCATCGCGCTCGCGCAGTTCAACGACGTCACCTTCAATGGCATTTTCGCCAACGAAGCGCTGATCCCGATCAATGGCGATTCAGCCGAGGTCCGCGGCGTCGAGATTGGATATCAGCAGGCGCTGACTTTCCTGCCCGCGCCGTTCGATGGCCTGATCATGGGCTTCAACTACACGTACACCGATACCGAGGCCGAGGTGAACGGACGCAGCATTCCGCTGCCCGCGGCGTCGAAGAACAACGCGAACCTGTCGATCGGTTATGAGAAGGGCCCGTGGAGCCTGCGCCTGGCCGGCGCCTATCGCGACAGCTATCTCGATGAACTCGGCGACAGTGCCGAAGAGGATCGCTACGTGAAGTCGCACCTGCAGTGGGATCTGTCCGCGAAATATCGCGTGAGCCCTGCGATCCAGGTGTTTGCGGAATTGGTCAACGGCCTGGACGAGCCCTTTGTGGCCTACCAGCGTGGTCCGGGGCGTGATCGACTGCTGCAGTACGAGGAATACTCATGGACGGGTATCGTCGGCGTGAAGGTGTCGTTCTGATGCGAGCTTCGAACCAACGGGCGATGTCGATGGCATTGGGCACCGCGCTGCTGGCTGTCATGGCCGGCTGCGCTACGGTCGCCAGCGATCGATCAGCGGAGAACGTCGTCGCGGTTACAGAGGCGTTTCTGACGCCGATGATCCCACGCGACAACATCGACTCACCGGCGAGCTGGAGTGCGCCGGATGGGCGTGTGTGGCTGATCGCCACGGCGAAAGAGACCGATCAGCTCGTCGTGTACGACGGTGAAACGGGCGCGACACTGCAGCGGGTAGGCCGCTTCGGCCCGGCGCTGGGCGAGTTCGAGCGCCCGAACGGCATATTCGTCATCGAGGACCTGGCGTTCATCGTCGAGCGAGACAACCGGCGTGTGCAGGTGCTGCGCTTGCCGGACTTCACGCCGCTGCTGGCTTTCGGCGCCACCGAACTGCAGAAGCCATACGGGATCTGGGTGCGTCGCACGGCGGGCGGCGCATTCGATGTGCTGGTCACCGACAACTACGAGCGGGCCGACGGCAGCGTGCCGCCGCTCGACCAGCTGACACGCCGCGTCAAGCGCTACGAACTCAGTCGCGAAGGCGACAACTGGCGGGCGCGACTGAGCGGGACGTTCGGCGATACGACGCCTGAAGGCGCGCTGCGCATCGTCGAATCGATCTGGGGCGACGAGTTCCACGATCGCCTGCTGATTGCAGAAGAGGACGAGAGCTACGCCAACGAGCTGAAGGTCTACGCGCTGAACGGCAGCTACGCGAATCGCACCGTGGGCCGGGATCGGTTCGCCGCACAGGCCGAAGGCATCGCGCTGTGGTCCTGCGCCGATGGCAGCGGCTACTGGATCACGACCCAGCAGGGCAAGCGCGCCACGGTGTTCCATCTGTTCGATCGCGCTACATTCGCGCATGTCGGCGCGTTCCGCGGCACGAAGGTCGCGAACACGGACGGCATCTGGTGGCAGGGTCCGTCCGCGTCCAAGCGCTTCCCCGATGGCGTGCTCTACGCCGTGCACGACGACCAGGGCGTGGTGGCGATCGACTGGCGCGACATCGCGCGCGCAACCGGACTGCGGCAACGCTGCGACGGGTAGTCGGACCCGTCAGCGCATCGCGTTCCAGAACAGCGCGGTGTCGGTGTGCTGGTGCAGCGACTTCACCTTGCCGTCGCGCACTTTCCAGATCGTCGCGTACGGCGCTTCGACCTGCTTGCCGGTGGCCTTGAACGTGCCGCGGTAGACGCCGATCGAGACGACCGTGTCGCCCTGCGCGACCAGGCTGTCGTTGATGGCGGTGAAGTTGTCCCACTGCGTGCCGAGCGGCGTCAGCACGTTCTGCACGATCTGCTCGACGCTGGTGTAGACGCCGCCGTACGGGTGCCCCTTGGCTTCGTTCCAGACCATGTCGGGCGCGAGCTGCCCGAAAAAGGCAGCGATGTCGCCGCGCGCGAACGCGTCGTAGACGCCGTTGACCACGGCGACGGGATCGGTAGCAGATGCGGTCATGAGCAGTCTCCGGGCGAGGTTCGCAGTTCCAGTGGCCAACTGTGCAGTCGCCGGGCGCGTTTGGCAAACTGCCAATATGTCTAGTGACAAGCTGTTCATCAGTGCCCAGGACCTGCTGCGCGATTCGTTCGCACTCGGGAAGATGATCCTGGCCAGCGGCTTCCGGCCGAGCTTTCTGGTGGGCGTCTGGCGGGGCGGCGCACCGATCGGCATCGCGGTGCAGGAGCTGCTCGAGCTGCACGGTGTGGCGACCGATCACATCGCGATCCGCACGTCGTCATACACCGGCATCGACCAGCAGCAGAAGACGGTGCGCGTGCACGGCATCGACTACCTCGTCTCGCGACTGGGCGCCGAAGACCGGCTGCTGCTGATCGACGACGTGTTCGACTCCGGTCGCAGTCTCGAGGCCGTGCTCGATGAGCTCGCGCGCCGCTGCCGGCGCAACCTGCCCGAGCAGATCCGCATCGCGACCGTGTACTACAAGCCGTCGCGCAACCGCAGCCGCCTCAAGCCCGATTTCTTCGTGCACGAGACCGGGCGCTGGCTCGTGTTCCCGCACGAGCTCGGCGGGCTTTCGCGCGAGGAAATCGACGCGCACAAGTCGTTCGCCAGCGAGTTCCTGCCGTTGCCGGGGTCCGATGCTGCGCGTTGATCCCCAGGCGGAGCTCGAAGTACTGCTGGCATCGCAGTGCCCGCTGATCCTGGTCGAGACGCGCGAGGAGGCACGCGTGCTCGGCCTGATCCGCGCAGCAGCGCTGAAGCTGCACCGCGCGCGCGGCTGGCCCGTGTTCCAGTGGACGCTGACCGAGGGAATGGAGCGGATCGACGTCGACAACGGACCGCTGCAGAAAGGCACCACCGAACCTGAGCCATTGCTGCGCCGGATCAAGGCCGCCACCGGACCCGGGATCTACGTGCTGCTGGATTTCCACCCCTTCCTCGACTCGCCGCTGCACGTGCGCCTGATCAAGGACATCGCGCAGTCCTATGAGCAGAGCCCGCGGACGCTGCTGTTCGTGTCGCATGAACTCAACTGGCCCGGTGAACTCGAGCATCTCGCCGCGCGCCTGCCGATGCAGCTGCCCACGGTCGGTGAACGCGCGCAGATCGTCACGCGGGTCGTCCAGGAATGGGCCGATGCGAACCGCGGCCGCGCCCCGGCGATCGACCCGGCGGCAGAAGCCGCACTCGCCGACAATCTTGCCGGCCTGACGCAGAGCGATGCGCTGCGACTCGCGCGGCGCGCCGTGTTCGATGACGGTGCGCTGGGCATGGGCGACGTCACGCAGACCCAGGCGGCCCGCTATCGGTTGCTGAATCGCGCCGGCGTGCTTTCCTATGAACCGAATGTTGCCGAGTTCGCCGACGTCGGCGGCATGAAGCGCCTGCGCGACTGGCTGCAGCGACGGCGTCCTGCGTTCGAGGCGCGCGCTCAGACGCCGGATCCGCCGCGAGGGGTGTTGCTCCTCGGCGTGCAGGGCTGCGGCAAGAGCCTGGCGGCGAAGGCGGCAGCCGCGCTGTTCGGCGTGTCGCTGCTGCGCCTCGATGTCGGCGCGATCTTCAGCAAGTGGCACGGTGAGTCCGAGAAGAACTTGCGCGAGTCACTGGCCGCCGCAGATGCGCTCGCGCCCTGCGTGCTGTGGATCGACGAAATCGAAAAAGCCTTCGCGGCTGGTGACAGCGACGGCGGCACGTCGCGGCGCGTGCTGGGGAGCTTTCTGACCTGGCTCGCGGAGAAGCGTAGCCGCGTGTTCGTCGTCGCGACGGCCAACGACATCCAGGCGCTGCCGCCCGAGCTGGTGCGCAAGGGTCGCTTCGACGAGATCTTCTTTGTCGATCTGCCCAACGCAGAGGCTCGCGCGGAGATCCTGCGCATCCACGCAGCGCGGCGCGGGCTCACGCTCGAGGCTCGGGAATCTGCGGCGCTCGCCGCCCGCTCGGAAGGTTTCACCGGCGCCGAGCTCGAGCAGGCCGTGGTCGCGGCCATCTATCATCTGCAGCAGGGCGCGCAGCCGCTCGATGCGCGCGCGATCGCGCGGGAGCTGGCCAGAACTCGTCCGTTGTCAGTGGTGATGGCGGAGAAAGTCACGGCGCTGCGCAGCTGGGCAGCGGAGCGCACCGTGCCTGCTGACTGACGGGCGAGGCGGTCCTTGTTCAGGCAGCGTTCAGTCAGGCTCTTCATACTCCGCGCGTTTCTTTTCTCCCCAACTTCAGGAAGTGTTGCCACATGCATCTGCGACTCGTCGTTTCTTCTGTGCTGCTTGCCACGCTCGCCGTTCCTGCCCAGGCCGAGTGGAAGGGCAAGGGTGAGGTCGGCATCGTGTTCGCCCGCGGCAACAGCGAGACCGAGACCGGCAACGTCAAGCTCGACATGGCAAAGGAACTCGAGCGCTGGAAGCACGGTTTCGGCATCGCCGCGCTGCGCAGCTCGAGTGAAGACGTGCTGACCGCCGAGCGCTACGGCGCGAACTGGCAGTCGGACTACAAGATCAACGACCGCAGCTTCTGGTTCGGCGGCCTGCGCTATGAGCAGGACGAATTCAGCGGCTTCGACCATCAGGCCAGCGCGACGACCGGTTACGGCTACAAATTCATCGACCGCGAGGGGCTCAAGCTCTCCGGCCAGCTCGGTGCCGGTTACCGTCGCAGCAAGAACGCCGTGACGCTCGCGACCGACGGCGAGGGCATCGTGACCGGCCAGCTTGCCTACGAGCACCAGCTGACGGCGACGACCAAGCTGATCGACAAGCTCGTCGTCGAGGCGGGCTCCGACAACACGTTCGCGTCGAACGAGCTGTCGTTGCAGGTCAGCATGACGGACCGCCTCGCGCTGTCGTTCGGCATCGGCGTGCGTTACAACTCCGATCCGCCAGCGGGCCTGAAGAGCACGGATACGCTGACGACGGTCAATCTCGTCGTCGCGCTCTGAGGTCCAGTCGTTCACCGCGCCGTTGAGTTAGGCTCTCCCTGCCCGGGTCGCATCCGGCGCGGGCAGGGAGGTTTCATGTCGACTCGTATCTCGAGCCGGCCACTGCTGGCTGCCACACTGCTTTCCATCTGCTTCGCCGTGCTGTGCTCCGCCCCGGCGACGGCCGCCGACGGCGCGTCGCCGCAGCGTGCGGTACTCGTGACCGGTGCCAGCACCGGCATCGGCCGGCGCATCACCGAGCAGCTCGCGGCCGAAGGCCACTTCGTCTACGCCGGTGCGCGCAAGCCGGAGGACCTCGCGGCGCTCGCGAAGATTCCGAACGTGCAGGCGATCCGTCTCGACGTGACGAGCGATGCCGACATCGCAGCCGCTGTCCAGACCATCACGCAGGCGGGTCGAGGCCTGTACGGACTCGTCAACAATGCCGGTGTCGCCGTGGTCGGCTCGCTGCGCGACATGAAGCCGGAAGACTTCGACTTCACGATGCAGGTCAATGTCTACGGTCCGTTCCGCGTCACGCAGGCGTTCGCGCCGCTGATCATCGCGTCGAAGGGACGCATCACCAACATCAGCTCGATTTCGGGCGTGCTTTCAGGGGCTTCACTGGGCGCGTACAGCATGAGCAAGCACGCGCTCGAGGCGTTCGGCGACGCGCTCGCTGAGGACATGGCGCCGCTCGGTGTGCACGTCAGCCTGGTCGAGCCGGGCAACTACAATTCCGAAATCGGTGCGAGCGCCGCGAAGCGCGCGAAGGCCCCCGAGCGCTTTACGGATCGTTCACGCTTCAAGGAACCGGATGAAGTGGCCGCAGCCGTACAGCTCGCGCTGTTCGAGCCGAATCCGAAGCGCCGGTACCTGGTCGTGCCCGATGCCCGCGAAGCCGAGGTCACGATCCGCAAGGCGATCGAGGAACTGGCACAACTGAACGAGCGTCATGCCTACAGCTACAACCGCGACACGCTGGTACGCATGCTCGACCAGGCGCTCGCGGCGGCACCGCCTGCGCCCGTGCAGCACCTGAATTCCGGCCGCGTGCTGCCGGCGACGGGCCTGCCGTTCTCCGAGGCCGTGCGCCACGGCGACACGGTGTATCTGTCGGGCCAGCTCGGGCTGCAACCAGGTATGAAGCTCGTGCCGGGCGGCATCGGGCCGGAGTCGCGCCAGGTCATGACCAACATCCGCACGACACTCGGGGCGCACGGCCTGTCGATGGCGAACCTCGTCAAGTGCACGGTGATGCTGGCCGACATGAAGGATTGGGATCGCTTCAACGAGATCTACACGACCTTCTTCGACGGGCCGATGCCGGCGCGCAGCGCACTCGGGGTAAACGGACTCGCGCTCGGTGCGCGCGTCGAAGTGGAGTGCATCGCGGCGGCGCGCTGATGCGCGGCTGCACAGGCTGATTCGATTCGAGCGGTGACGAGTACAAAAACAAGGGATGACATGAACAAGTATCTGGCGGAGTTTTTCGGCACGTTCTGGCTGGTTCTCGGCGGCTGTGGCAGCGCAGTCCTCGCGGCATCTTTTCCCGAGGTCGGCATCGGCCTGGTCGGCGTCTCGCTGGCTTTCGGTCTGACCGTCGTCACGATGGCGTACGCGATCGGGCACATTTCAGGATGCCACCTGAATCCTGCCGTCTCCGTGGGTCTGTGGCTCGGCGGTCGCTTCGAAGCGGGGCAGTTGTTGCCGTACATCGTCGCGCAGGTGCTGGGCGGCATCCTCGCCGGTGGCGTGCTGTATCTGATCGCGAGCGGCAAGGCGGGCTTCGACGTCTCCGCGGGGTTTGCTTCGAATGGCTTCGGCGAGCACTCACCGGGCGGTTACTCGCTGCTGGCCGTTGCGCTGTGTGAGATCGTGATGACGGCGATGTTCCTGGTCATCATCCTCGGCGCGACGGATCGGCGTGCGCCTGCTGGCTTCGCGCCGCTTGCGATCGGTCTCGGCCTGACGCTGATTCACCTGATCAGCATCCCGGTGTCCAACACCTCGGTGAACCCGGCGCGCAGCACGGGCGTTGCGCTCTATGTCGGTGACTGGGCGGTCTCGCAGCTGTGGTTGTTCTGGCTCGCGCCGATCGTGGGTGCAGCCATCGGCGCCGGGATCTATCGGGCTATTTCGGGCGAGCGGGCGTAACGCCAGCGAGCAGCGCGTCGACGTATTCCCCGGCCCGCTCGCGAACGTGCAACGGGTGGTGCCCGGGGAAGCGATGCTGCGCCGCCTGCGGCAACAGCTCGCAGGCGCGCGCGAAGCTGCCGGCCAGCGTATCGGTCTCGGCCATCAGCAACAGCATGGGTTGCGTGACGTGTGGCAGCCGCGTTTCGAGGTCATATCCGGCCGAGATCGGCGCTGACGAAACGAAATCCGTCTCGAGGTAGTCGAGCATCGCGGGCCACAGCGTTTCGAGCGTCTCTGCGGTCACCGTGAAGCCCGGCAGGTAATGCTCGTAGGTCGTGCGCACGGTGCGGAACACCAGCGCCTCATGCGCACCGCTGGCGTCGGGGGCGGGCCGCGGCGCGCGCCGCATGGCCTCGAACGTGGCGCGCAGCGCGGGCGTCAGGAACGGGCAGCCATCCAGCGCGAGCGACGCGACGAGCTGCGGGAAGCCCAACGCGAGCTCGGCCGCGACGCAGCTGCCGGTGTGCCCGCCGACGACGAGCGCGTCGTGAAACCCGAGCTGATCCGCGACCTCGGCGACGCTTGCGGCCCAGTCGACCATCGACCACGTTTCGGGCCGCGCATCGGATCGACCGTAACCGAGCAGGTCGACCGCTAGCGCATCGCAGCCGCGCTCGGCCAGAATCGGCATGATGTGCTGGTACATCCGCGACGACAGCGGCAGCCAGTGGATCAGCAGCACCCGCCGCCGCCCGCCCGCGCCGAGCCGGCGGTAATGCACCTGGCCATGCCGCGTGTTCGCGTACGCTTTCGGAATGGAGTCCTTCGCCATGTTCACCGATCCGTTGGCTGCTGCCGTCGCGCAGAATATCGCGTTCTTCGCGATCGCCAGCCTGTATGTCTGGATCGGCGCGCGCCGCGCTGCCGGCACGGCGCTGTTCCCGGGGCCGCGGCCGCCGCCGGCCTGGTTCAAGGTCTGGCTGGTCGTGATCTGGCTGGTCGGACTCGTACTGCCGATCGTCGCGCTGGTCGTCGATGGCGTGCTCGGTGGCAACCGCGATGCCAGCGTCGGCCTCGGCGCCTATCTCGTGATGTTCGTCGCGCAGGTCGCCACCGAGCTGTTCGTCTGGAAGCGCTGGCGTAGCCCGATCTGGGTCATCGTGCCCTGCCTGTACCTGACGTGGCGGCTGTGGCAGATCCACTGGGCGTGGAACCTGCCGGGCGTCGCGGGCTCCGACCTCGCGTCGTTCACCTGTGCGGCGCTGTTCGTGCTGTGGGTCATCAACATCGGCGTGCACTTCACCAACATCCCGCTGACACTGCGCTGGGATCACCACCCGCGCTCGGCGACCTTCCCGTCGCTGCACGACCCGCTGGTGCTGACACGCAATGCGCACGACCCGCTCGATGTCGCGCGCGGCGCAAAGTCGGAGTGATGCCATGACGACGTTGGTAGACAGACTTGTC
>JBIITU010000024.1:0-18992 GCA_044340335.1 Steroidobacteraceae bacterium | reverse complement strand
GCGCGCTATGCGGCCGACGGCTGCGTCCGCGTCGCAGGCGTGTTCGATGCGGCGACCTGCAACCGGCTCGCCGCCGCGCTCGACGCAGCCGCACGCGAGTTCGATGCGGGCCGACTCGCGCCCGCAGCCGGCGCAGCCCGTCACCAGAACCCGCCGTCGGTGCATCGCGGCGATGGCCAGGTGCAGCTGCGCAACTTCGCCCAGCATGTGCCCGAACTGCGCGACTGGCTGTGGAACAGCATCGCCGGTGAGCTCGTGGCGCGCCTGATGGGCGCGCGCCACGTGCGCTACTGGATGGACGCGTCGTTCACCAAGGAAGGCAGCAGCGCCGACTCGGCAACGCCCTGGCACAACGATGAATGCACGTTCCCGTTCCGCGGCCAGATGATGCCGTCGTTCTGGGTCGCGCTGACCGACGTCCCGATGGACAACGCGCCACTCGTGACGCTCGCCGGGTCGAACCGCGATCCGTGGCGGTATCACTCGCCGATGTCGAACCCCGATGCCTTCGAGCTCGAGCACATCCCGTGGACCCACCTGGAACGCCGCATCGCGCAGCCCGACGCGCCGAAGCAGGTCTGGCCCTGCGCGTCTGGCGACATCCTGCTGATCCACCCGAAGACCATCCACGCGTCGCTGCCGCGCACCGCGCAGTACGCGGGTCGCCGCGTCGCGCTGACTTCGCGCTGGCTCGGCGACGACGTGACCTGGCAACCCAACAGCCTGACGATCCGCATCCCGTCGATCGAATCGACCGGCCTGATGCGGCCGGGCGCGCCACCACCCGACGAGCTGTTCCCTATTGTCTGGTCAGCGCCCGGCTAGCGTCAGCGCGCCGCTCCCTCACGCAACCGCTGCAGGTAGCGATCGCGCAGCAGCGTCTGGCGCGATTGCAACGACACACGCTGACCGTTCGCGAACGCAATGACGGGCAGGCTCGTCACCTCGAGCGCATCGCCGCCCCACAGCACGAGATCGGCCGCGCGGCCCTCCTCGAGGCTGCCATAGCGATCGCCGACGCCGAAGATCTCGGCGGCGTTGCGCGTGATCGCGGCGAGAGCGACATCGGCTGGTAGGCCATGCGCCACGGCGTTGCCGGCGGCCTGGCGCACTTTCAGCGCATCGTAGGAATCCGTGGCGCGCATCGAGAACGCGAACTTCACGCCAGCGGCGTGCAGCTTCGCCGCGTTGTCGAGCCGTGCGCCGATCGCATCGAGGCTGCGCGGCAGGTTCTCGAGCGGATCGAGCAGCACGGGAATGCCGGCCGCGGCGAGATCGGCGGCCACCCGCCAGGCTTCTGCGCCGCCGCGAATCACGGGGCGCAGCTTCTCGGCCTGCGCGATCGCGATGACCTGGCGGATATCGCTGGCACGGTCGACGTCGAACACGATGGGGCCAGCGCCCTTCAGGAACTCGAGCACGGTCTGCCGTCCGGCCGGCGTCAGCAGGCGATCGTCGTGCACCAGCACGAGCCCTGGCGAACGCGCTTCGATCAAGGCCTGGCGCAACAGCATGAACTGCGCCGCGCGACTGCCGCCGGCCAGGCCGTTGGCATCGCCGCCGAAGTCAATGAACAGCGCGCGCGCCGCATCGGCTTCGCGCGCCCCCAACGAGATCACGGCGCCCTGGCCGCTTACCACGCTGCTGTGCGATGTGCTGCTCGGCGCAATGATCGCGAAGCTGACGCCTGCGGCGCGCACGATGCCGACATGGACGCTGTCGGGATTCCACGCATGGCGCACATCGAACTCGGGCCGCATCTCGTCCAGCCGCAAACCCGGATCACCGGCACTCGGTTCGAGCCCGATCTCCTGCAGGCCGATGTTGCCGACGCCACCGAAGGTGCCGGGTGTCAGCGGGCGACCGGCGGCGTCGATGACCACGGCTCCGGCGGGCGGCGCGAGTTCGCGACCGATGCGCGCGATGCGGCCAGATTCGATCAGCACATCGTGCGCCGGCAGTCGGCCACGCGTGCCCAGCGTGTGCACGTCGGCATTGCGGATCAGCACCGTCTCGGCCACTGCCGTCGGGCCGAAGCCGAACCACGCGGCAGCGGCGAGCAGCAGCGCCATCGGCGCGGTCTTCCGGATGTTGCGGCTCATCGCGCGACTCCTTCGATGGCCGGCTGGCCGAGCAGGAAATCCGATGCGGGTTGAGCGGGCGGTTGCGTGCGATCCCAGCGCGGCACGCCGTCGATGAACACGAGGTCCGCGAGCGCATAGACGCTGAATGGCTCGCGGTTCCAGACGACGACATCTGCGTAGCGACCGACTTCGAGCGTGCCGGTGCGGTCGCCGACGCCGAGTGACTTCGCGGCATTCGACGTCAGCCACATGATCGCGCGCTCCGGAGGAATCTCGATGCCGGCGGTGCGGGCGTGCGCGATGATCTTGCCGGCCTCCTGGTTCAGCCGCTGTATACCCTCGTCGGAGTCCGAGTGCACGATCGCGCAACCGCCAGGCACCGCGTCGACCAGCACGACGTTCTCCGGGATGCCGTCGTAGGACTCCATCTTGAAGCCCCACCAGTCGGCCCACATCGCGCCGCAGACGCCATTCTCGGCCAGCAGGTTCGAGATCTTGTACGCCTCGGTCGCGTGGTGGAACGCGGTGACGCGGAAGCCGAACTCCTTCGCGACGTCGATCGCGATCGCCATCTCGTCCGAGCGATAGCAATGCTGGTGGACGAGGATCTCGCCCTCCAGTACCGCGGCGAGCGTATCGAGGCGCAGGTCGCGCTTGGGCGGCTTGGCATCCTTGTCGCCGCCCGCCGCCTTGCGTTCGTAGGTTTCGCGATCGCGGATGTACTCCTGCGCCTCGGCCCACTGCTCGCGCCAGCCGGCAACATTGGCCATGCGCGTCTGCGGCGCCTGGTTGCGACCGCCGTAAACGCGCTTCGGATTCTCGCCGCAGGCCATCTTGAGACCATGTGGCGCGCCCGGAAATTTCATCGCCTGATAGGTCGCTGCCGGCACGTTGCGCACGGTCACCGTGCGGCCGCCGATCAGGTTCGCGGAACCGGGCAGGATCTGCAGCGTCGTCACCCCCGCCTGCAGCGCAGCTTCGAAGCCCGGGTCCTGCGGCCAGATCGAATGCTCAGCCCAGACGTTCGCGGTGGTCGGCCCGGTGGCTTCGTTGCCATCCGAATGCGCCACGACGCCCGGGCTGGGGTATACGCCGAGATGCGAATGCACGTCGATGATGCCGGGCGTGATCCACTTGCCGCGGGCGTCGACGATGCGTGCGCCGGTCGGCGCCGCCAGGCCACGGCCGATTGCGGCGATCCGACCATCTGCGAGCAGCAGATCGGTGTCGTCGAGTCGCGTGCCGGTGCCGGTCAGCACCGTGCCGCCGCGCAGCAGCGTCGGCGGCGCCGCGGGCGCGACATAGGTCGACGGGTATGGCGCCGCGCTGGCGGACTGCGCGGCTGCAGTGGCGTTGCCACCGGCTGCGGCTCCCGTCGCACAGGCGGTCAGTGACGCGGCCGCGAGCAGGGTCGCGGCAATCGACAGGACTCTCATCGTGGCTATCCCCCAGGCAGCGAAATCGTGATGGGCGCGAGTGTCGCATGCGATCCGGACCCCTGCCACGGTGGTGGCAAACCCGTATTCCGGCGCGTCTGCCTGCCATGCTCGAATGCCGGCATGGATACGAGCGCGCAAGCCGCCGGTTCGACGCGCGTGGCCCTGGGGGGCTGCGCCCTGCTGCTCGCGAGCGGCTGGTCCGGTGCCTGGTGGGATGAATACAGCCGCGCCGGCTGGTCGACATGGATCTCGATGTGCCAGACGAGCTCGCCGGACTTCTTCAACGTGTTGCGCCTGTATGCCGTGCTGTTGCCGACCTCGCTGATCGCGATGCTGCTGGCCGGGCTGGTCGTGCTGGGGCTGGCTGCACTCGCGCGCACGCGGCAGTCGCTGGCGCTCAGCGGCATTGCCGGGCATGCCGGTTGTGTCGTGGCGATGCCGCTGTCCATCTGGCTGTGCGCAAAGCTCTTCGATGACCCTGCGACGGCAGGCCTGCAGCTGACCTCGATGCTGCTGCTGGATCTCGGCATCGCGTTCACGCTGACGCTGGGCTTGATGCGCGTGCTGCAGCCGGCGGTCGCCGACTGCTGCCGCGACAGCGTCGGCTACGGTTGACGCGGCGTTCGTCAGTCGCGCGCCCGGGCGCTGCGTAGCAGGCGCCAGTCGCCGCCCTCGTCGACGAGCTCGACGACGAAGCGGTCGCCATCGACGGACAGACCCGCGCCGCGCGACACCGACGCCACCAGCAGTTGCACGCGGGCGCGATTCGCTTCGGGGAACTCGATGCCCTGCACGGTCACGAGCAGTTCGATGCGCGGGTTCAGCGCGAACCAGCCGCGCACCACGGCGCGCAGTGCAGCGCGGTCGCGTCCAGCCGCATCGCCGTAGTCAGCGGAGACGAGCTCGATGGCGGCGCCGACATCGCGCGCTTCGGCAGCCGCTTCCGCAGCGTCGAGCACGGCGCGCACGGCGGTCTCGCGGTCAGGCGCGGCGCTGCACGCGCCGAGCGTGGCGACCAGGGCGAGCAGACACAGCGTCGACAACCTGCGCATCATCGGCATCTTAGCGAGGTATCCGGCATGATAAAAATCACCCTGTTTCTGGGCAGCCTGATGCTGGCGGGTTGTGCCGCCACCGCAGCGACGCCTTCCGCGACCACGCCACAGCCCGCTGCCGTGCCGCAATCTGTCGTCGAGCAGGCAGCCAGCATCGCGAACCGTTTCGGCGCCGAGCTGATGGGCAAGCTTCAGGCGGCGATGGCCGACGGCGGGCCGGTCGCCGCCATCGAAATCTGCCAGGTCGAAGCGCCCGCGATCGCGAGCCGCCTGTCGCGCGAGACCGGCTGGCAGGTGCAGCGCGTCGGCACCCGCGTGCGCAATCCGCACACGGGTCAGCCTGATGCCTGGGAACAGTTCGCGCTGCAGGAACTCGATCGTCGCGTGCGTGCCGGCGACCCACCCGAGCAACTCGTGATCG
Organism: Steroidobacteraceae bacterium; assembly: GCA_044340335.1. Lineage (GTDB taxonomy): Bacteria > Pseudomonadota > Gammaproteobacteria > Steroidobacterales > Steroidobacteraceae > UBA964. The sequence continues at coordinate 13,993 of JBIITU010000024.1, read as the reverse complement.
CGACGACGGTCAAGGAGCCGCAGGGCGATGCGCACCGCTATACGCGCGCGATCGTCACGGGTCCGCTGTGCCTCGCCTGCCATGGTGCGCCCGAACAGCAGTCACCGGAACTGCGCGCGGCGCTTGCGAAGGCGTATCCTCACGATGCTGCGACCGGGTACGCGCCGGGTGAACTGCGCGGCGCGTTTTCCCTGCGCCGGCCGGTCGCGGCCGACGCCAGCCAATCGCATTGAACCCAAGGGACGACCACCGATGCCCAACTCACCGACGGTGACCCGCCAGCTTGCAACCTACGCGGCCAAGCTGCGCTACCGCGATCTGCCGCCGGAAGTCGTCGCGATTGCAAAGACGGCGGTGCTCAACATCGTGGCCGCAGCGATCGGCGGTGCGCAGACGCGGATCGGCGGCGTGCACCTTGCTCTGGCGAAGCAGCTGGGCGGTGGCGCTGGGCGGGCAACGCTGATCGGTGATGGCGGGAGGGTCTCGCCGGCCACTGCGGCGTACGCGAACGGTGGTCTTGCGTTCGCCCTCGATTACGAAGACGTCTGCCAGTACGTGATTCATCCGGGGCCGATCGTCGTGCCCGCGGCGCTCGCGGTGGGCGAATCGCAGCGTGCCAATGGCCGCCAGCTGCTCACCAGCGTCGTTGCTGGCTACGAGGTCGGCACGCGGATCGGCTGGGCGATGCAGCCGTCACCGGAGCGCGGCGCGCAAGTCTGGGGCCAGCAGTACACGCCGTTTGCGCCCTGCGCGGCCGTGGGCAATCTGCTCGGGCTCGACGCGGTGCAGATGGACGCGGCCTTTGGCATCACGGGCACCTATGCACCGGTGCCGTCGGCGTACAAGTACTTCGGCATCGTCGCCGAGACGCGCCCGATGCGGGAAGCCAAACTCGGCTGGGGCTGGATGTCGATGGCCGGCACGATGGGAGCGCTGTCGTCCGCCGCCGGCCTGCGCGGCGGGCACGGCATCCTCGATGGCCGCGAAGGCTTCTGGATCATGGCGGGTTCGGATCGCTGCGACTTCCCGAAGATGCTGCAGGGCCTCGGCACCGAGTGGCTGATCCTCGGCACCGACTTCAAGCTGCATCCGTCGATCGCGTGGAGTCACCCGCCGTTCGTCGCACTGCAGAAGCTGATCGCGGCGCATCGGATCAAGCCGGCGCAGGTCGCGAAGGCGCGCGTCTGGAACGTCGGCGTGTCGCGCATTGCCGATTACAACCCGGCGGGAGCCGTCGATGCGCAGTTCTCGCTGCCGTATGCGGTCGCCACGACGCTGCTGGGCCTGCCATTGACGCCGGCGCTGTACGCCGACCGGACGCTGCGCAGCGCCAAGGTGCGCGCGATGCTGGCGCGCATCGAGTGTCTGCCCGATGAGACGATGGACATGGACTGGTTCACCGGCAACGTCATGCGCACGCGGGTCGAGCTGACGCTGACCGATGGGCGCGTGCTCGAGGCCACGGCGCAGTTTCCCGGCGACAAGCCCAAGTACGGCCGCGATGAAGTGATCGCGAAGCTGGTCGCGATGTCCGATGGCCTGCTGGGCGCGTCGCGCGTCGAACAGATCGTGACAACCGTCGACCGGCTGGAAAAACTACCGGACGTCAGCGCGCTGGTGAAGCTGCTCGTGCCGACGCGTCGCGTTCGGCCCGGATCCGCGCGAGCTCGGCCTCGATCCAGGCCTGCGCCTCGGCGTTGATCTCGCGCGGGTCGCGGCCCGCGGCGGCGATCGGCGCGCCGACCGAGACGGTGATGACGCCGCGGCGCTTCAGCAAGCCACGCCGCGCCCAGTAGTAGCCCGAGTCGTGCGCGACCGGCACGACCACCACGCCGGCGCGGCTTGCGAGCAGCGCGCCGCTGACGCCGTACTTGCGCGTCTCGCCGGCGGCGACGCGCGTGCCCTCGGGGAACACCAGCACCGACAAGCCCTCGCGCAGGCGCTGCTCGCCGGCGTTGATGACGAGGTTGACGGCCGAGGTGCCCGACGACCGGTTGATCGGAATCATCCGCAGCTGCGCAAGTCCCCAGCCGAAGAACGGGATCCACATCAGCTCGCGCTTCAGCACCAGCGACTGGGGCCGACCAATCACGAACTGCGCGACCGTCTCCCAGGCCGAGGCATGCTTCCACAGCGTCACGTGCGCGCTGTCGGGAAAGTTCTCGGCACCACGCACTTCGTAACGCAGGCCGCAGAGCAGCCTGAGGCCGCCGAGCACGGCGTGCGCATAGACGCGAGCCAGCGCGAAGCGGCCGCGGATCGGCAGCACCAGGCACGCGACGACGAAGAACATCGCGTACAGCAGCGTCCAGACCAGGAAGTACGCCGTGAAGATGAACGACAGCAGCAGCTGCATGCGTCAGCCCGGCAGCTTCGACAGGTCGGCAATGCGACCGAACAACCCGCTGATGCCGCCGAGCAGCGCCAGTCGGTTCGCGCGCAGCGCCGCGTCCGGGTCGTTGACCATGACGGCATCGAAGAACGCATCCACTTCGCCGCGCAACTGCGCGAGGGTCGCGAGCGCGCCGGCGTAGTCGCGCTGCGCCAGCGCCTGTTCGACCGGAGCGCGCACGCGTGCGAGGGCCGAAGCCAGCGCCTGTTCGGCTGGCTCGCGCAGCAACGCGGCATCGACCTGGTCGCCCGCGCCGCCTTCGGACTTGCGCAGGATGTTGGCGATGCGCTTGTTGGCTGCCGTCAGCGCGGCGGCGGCGGGCTCCACGAGGAACCCGGCCAGCGCACGCAGCCGCGCGTCGAGGTCGAGCGGCGAGCGCGGATCACTCGCCAGCACCGCATCGAGCTGCTCGGCGGTGGTCGCGAAGCCGGTCGGTCCGGTCGCACCGCCTTCGAGGTAATAGGAGCGCAGTCGCTCGAGGACATACTGGTAGACGTCATCGGCGGCGGTCGCCGACTTGACTGGCTGGGCGGCGACGGCCTGCTCGATGAACCGGCGCAGGTCGAGGTCGACCTTCAGTTCGATCAGCAGGCGCAGCACGCCGATCGCCGCGCGCCGCAGGCCGAATGGATCCTTGGTGCCGGTGGGCTTCTGGCCGGTCGCGAAGATGCCGGCCAGCGTGTCGAGCCGGTCGGCGAGCGCGACCGCGAGGCCGACTCGGGTCGCGGGCAACGCGTCGCCGGCGCCGCGCGGCAGGTAATGCTCGCGGATGCCCTGCGCGACCTCGGCCGGTGCGCCATCGGCCGAGGCGTAGTAGGCCCCCATGGTGCCCTGCAGTTCCGGGAACTCGCCGACCATGCTGGTCACGAGGTCGCACTTGGCTAGCAGCGCACATTGGTTCGCTTGTGAAACATTAGCGCCGATTTCTGACGCGATTGCACTCGAAAGCGCTGCAACGCGACGGGCTTTGTCGCCCATCGAGCCGAGCTTGGCCTGGAAGGTGACGCTGTCGAGGGCCGCTGCACGGCTCGCCAGCGTGGTCTTGCGGTCCTGGCGGAAGAAGAACTCGGCGTCGGACAGCCGCGGCCGCACGACCCGCTCGTTACCGGCGCGCACCTGGGCCGGGTCGCGACTCTCTATGTTGCTGATCGTGATGAAGGTCGGCAGCAGCTGTCCGGCCGGCGTTTCGAGCGGGAAGTAACGCTGGTGGTCCTGCAAGGTCGAGATCAGCACTTCGCGCGGCAGCTCGAGGAAGCGCGCCTCGAAACTGCCTTCGACGGCGACGGGCCACTCGACCAGCGCGGTGACTTCATCGAGCAAGGCATCGGACATCACGGCGCGGGCGCCGAGCGCGTCGGCGCGGGCGGTGACGGCGGCGCGGATCTGTTCACGGCGCGCGGCGAAGTCGGCGACGACCTTGCCGCGCTCGAGCAGCGCGCCCGCGTAGTCGGCCGGTCGCGCGAGCTCGATCGGTGCAGGTGCCATGAAGCGATGCCCGCGGGTCGCGCGGCCCGTGCGCACATCGAGCAGCGTCGCGTCGAGCAGCTCGTCGCCGAACAGCATGACGACCCAGTGCACCGGCCGCACGAACTCGGCGCTGCCTGCGCCCCAGCGCATCCGCTTCGGGATCGGCAGCGCGTCGAGCGCTGCCTGGATGAAACCCGGCAGCAGGGAGGCGGTGGCCGCGCCTGGCTTCGTGCCGTTGAAGTACAGGAACTCGCCCTTGCCTTCCTTGACGCGCTCGAGCGCGTCGATGGCGACGCCGCAGCTGTCGGCGAACGCGGTCGCGGCGCGGGTCGGCGCACCGCTCGCGTCGAAGGCGGCGTTGACTGGCGGGCCGCGGCGCTTGATCTGCTGCAGCGGTTGCTCGGTCGCGAGCGCGCGCACCAGCAGCGCGAGGCGGCGCGGTGCAGCGAACGATTCGATGCCGGCATGCGCGAGGCCCGCGCCCGCAAGCGATGCGGCAACGTGCTCGCGCAGCGCGGTTTCGAGGTCGCGCAGTGCCTTCGGCGGCAGCTCTTCGGTGCCGAGTTCGAACAGGAAATCGCGCGCGCTCATGCGCCCGCCTTGGCGGCCGCAGCGGCTGTCGCCGCGGCCGGCGCGCGGCCCGACGCATCGCCCATCGGGAAACCCAGCGCCTCGCGGCTGTCGTAGTAGGCCTGCGCGACCGCGCGCGCGAGCGTGCGCACGCGCAGGATGAAGCGCTGCCGCTCGGTCACGGAAATCGCGCGACGTGCATCCAGCAGGTTGAAGGTGTGCGATGCGCCCAGCATCTGCTCGTAGGCGGGCAGTGCGAGCTTCGCGGCGAGCAGCGCGTTGCAGGCGGCTTCGTGCTCATCGAAATGCCGGAACAGCACGGCCGTGTCGGCGTGCTCGAAGTTGTAGGCCGACTGCTCGACTTCGTTCTGGTGGTAGACGTCGCGATAGGTCACCGGTCCTTGCGGGCCGACGGTCCAGACGATGTCGTAGACGCTCTCGACGCCCTGCAGGTACATCGCGAGGCGCTCGAGGCCGTAGGTGATCTCGCCCGCCACCGGCCGGCAATCGAGTCCGCCGACCTGCTGGAAGTAGGTGAACTGCGTGATTTCCATGCCGTTCAGCCAGACCTCCCAGCCGAGGCCCCAGGCGCCCAGCGTCGGCGATTCCCAGTTGTCCTCGACGAAGCGGATGTCGTGGGTCAGCGGATCGAAGCCCAGCATCCGCAACGACTCGACGTACTTGTCGAGGATGTCGAGCGGCGAGGGCTTCATCAGCACCTGGAACTGGTAGTAGCGCTGCAGCCGGAACGGGTTGTCGCCATAGCGGCCGTCGGTCGGACGGCGCGACGGCTGCACGTAGGCGGCGTTCCAGGGTTCGGGGCCGATCGCCCGCAGGAAGGTCGCGGTGTGGAAAGTGCCGGCGCCCATTTCCTTGTCATACGGCTGCAATACGACGCAGCCCTGATCGGACCAGAACTTCTGCAGCGAGAAGATCAGTTCCTGGAATGTGAGGCGCGCGCGCGGCGCGGTATCTGGCATGCAGTGCTCGCTGTTCGGGGCGGTGAGGCCGCCGTAATCGCACATTATAACGGGCCGGCCCCGCGACGCCGCGACGCGCCGGCCTTTCTCCGGGTAGACTAATCCCACCCCCAGTCCATGCCCCGCGCACCTCCGCACTCTTCGGGGGGCTCGGCGGAGGTGTCTGTGTTGCCTGCAGTGTCAGCCCCTTCCCGCCGCCGCCGCCCGCCCTCGGCCGCGCGCGGATCCAGATTCCTGTTGCCGTGGGTCGGCGCGCTGCTGCTCGCCGCCTGCGGCGCAGGCGGTCCGCCGCAGATGCCGCCGCCCGCCGTCAGCGTCGCCGAAGTCGTGCAGCGACCGGTCACCGAGTGGGACCCTTACGAAGGCCGCATCACGGCGATCGAGACCGTCGAGCTGCGGCCGCGTGTCAGCGGCTACCTCGCCGGCGTGCATTTTCGCGAAGGCAGCCTGGTCGCCAAGGGCGCGCTGCTGTTCACGGTCGACGATCGCGAGTATCGCGCGGCGCTCGACAGCGCCCGGGCGAACACCGCGCGGGCCGCGACCCGCGCCGATGTCGCGCGGATCGAAGCCGAGCGCGCCGAGAAGCTGCGTGCCGGGCGCGCGATCTCCGACGAAGAGCTCGAGAGCCGGCGCGGTGAACTGCGCCAGGCCGAGGCTGATGTCGCCGCAGCGCGCGCCCAGGAGCGGCAGGCGGCCCTGAATGTCGAGTTCACGCGCATCACCGCGCCGATCGCGGGCGTCGCGAGTTCGGCGCGCGTGCGGCCGGGCAATCTCGTCAACGCCGGCGAGACGCTGCTGACCACGGTCGTCTCCAGCGACCCGATCTACGTCGAGCTCGAGGGCGACGAGCGCATGTACCTGCGCTACCAGGCGATGGCGCGGCGCGGCGAGCGGCAAAGCTCGCGCGATGCGCGCAATCCCGTGCGGGTCGGGCTGGCCGATGAAGAAGGCTACCCGCACCAGGGCGAGATGGTGTTCGTCGACAACGCGCTCGAACCGGGCACCGGCACGATCCGCGCGCGTGCGCAGTTGTCGAACAAGGACGGCATCTTCACGCCGGGCCTGTTCGCGCGCGTGCAGCTGCAGGGCGGTGGTCCGCGCGATGCGCTGCTGATCGACGAACGCGCCGTGCTCACCGACCAGGATCGCAAGTTCGTCTATGTCGTCGGCACCGACAACCTCGCGCAGCGGCGCGACGTCGTACTCGGCGCGCGTGCCGACGGCCTGCGCGTGGTCACGAGCGGGCTTGCGGCGGGCGACCGTGTCGTCGTCAACGGCGTGCGCAAGATCTTCTTCCCCGGCATGCCCGTAGCGCCGACGCTGGTGCCGATGGATCGGCCCGACGCCGCGCCGGCCGCCGCGGCCGCGCCTGCGAAGCCCTGAGACCCGCGGGGCCGACCCACAGCATGAAACTCGACGCAGCACGCTTCTTCATCGATCGGCCGATCTTCGCGGCGGTGCTGTCGATCCTGTTCCTGGTCGCGGGCCTGCTCGCGATCCCGGCGCTACCGCTCAGCGAATATCCGGATGTCGCACCGCCGACGGTGCAGGTGCGCGCGGTCTACCCGGGCGCGAATCCGACCACGATCTCGCAGACCGTGGCGGCGCCGCTCGAGGAAACCGTCAACGGCGTCGACGACATGATCTACATGAAGTCGGTGTCGGGCTCAGACGGCGTCATGACGCTCGATGTCGTGTTCAAGGTCGGCACCGATGTCGACCTCGCGCAGGTGCAGGTGCAGAACCGGGTGTCGCAGGCCCTGCCGCGACTGCCGGAAGCCGTGCGCCAGCTCGGCGTCGCGACGGTCAAGTCGTCGCCGAACCTGACGATGGTTGTCTTCCTGAATTCGCCGGATGGCCGCTACGACCCGCTGTACCTGCGCAACTACATCCTGCTGAACATCCGTGACGAACTGAACCGCATCGAGGGCGTCGGCCAGGCCTTCATCTTCGGTGGCGGCGACTACTCGATGCGGATCTGGATCGACCCCGAGAAAACCGCTTCGCGCGGCATTTCGGCGGGCGATGTCGTGCGGGCGCTGCGCGAGCAGAACGTCCAGGTCTCGGCCGGCACGATCGGCGCATCGCCGCAGCCGCGCACGACCGACTTCCAGTTGTCGATCAACCTGCAGGGGCGGCTGGAGTCGGCCGAGGAATTCGGCGATGTGATCGTCAAGACTGGCCCGCGCGGCGAGCTGACCCGGGTCCGCGACATCGCGCGCGTCGAACTCGGCGCGTCGGAGTACTCGCTGCGCTCTCTCAGCGACGGCAAGGGCAGCGTTGCGATCCCGATCTTCGAAGCGCCGGGTGCGAACAGCATCCAGATGTCCGACGACGTGCGCGCGACGATGGCGCGCCTCGAGAAGAACTTTCCGCCCGGACTGACCTGGTCGGTCGACTACGACCCGACGGTGTTCGTGCGCGCATCGATCAAGTCTGTCATCGCAACGCTGCTCGAAGCCGTGCTGCTGGTCGTGATCGTCGTCGTGCTGTTCCTGCAGACCTGGCGCGCATCGATCATCCCGCTGCTCGCCGTGCCAGTGTCGATCGTCGGCACGTTCGCCGTGCTGCTGGCACTGGGTTTCTCGATCAACACGCTGACGCTGTTCGGCCTCGTGCTCGCGATCGGCATCGTGGTCGACGATGCGATCGTCGTGGTCGAGAACGTCGAGCGCAACATCGAAGCGGGCCTTGCGCCGCGCGACGCCGCGCATCGCGCCATGGGCGAAGTATCGGGCCCCATCATCGCGATCGGCCTGGTGCTGACCGCGGTGTTCGTGCCCTTGGCCTTCATCGACGGCGTCACCGGGCAGTTCTACCGGCAGTTCGCGGTGACCATCGCAATCTCCACCATCATATCGACCATCAACTCGCTGACGCTGTCGCCGGCGCTCGCCGCCGTGCTGCTGCGGCCGCACGATGCGCCGCCGGATCGGCTGACCGCCTGGATGGAGCGCTCGATGGGCTGGGTGTTCGGCCCGTTCAACCGCGGCTTCCGTCGCGCCGGCGACGGCTATGCGGGACGCATCGGCTGGCTGCTCGGGCATCGTCGCCACGCGATCGCCGGCTATGTCGTGCTGCTGGTGCTGGCAGTCGTGGCGTTCCGCGCCGTGCCAGCGGGTTTCATCCCGGTGCAGGACAAGCAGTACCTGTTCGCCGGTGCGCTGCTGCCCGAAGGATCGTCGCTCGATCGCACCGAGGCGGTCGCGCGGCGGATGTCCGAGATGGCACGTGCCGTGCCGGGTGTCCTGAACGTCGTCGCGTTCCCGGGCCTGAATCCGATCCAGAATTCGAACACGCCGAACTACCTGACCATGTTCGTCGGGTTGTCGCCGCAGAGCGAGCGTGATGCCACTGCGATCGAGATCGCAACCCAGCTCAACATCGCCTTCAGTGACATCCAGGAGGGCCTGGGCTTCGCGCTGATGCCGCCCGCGCTGATCGGGCTCGGCAACTCGGCCGGCTTCGAGATGTACGTGCAGGATCGCGGCGGGCAGGGCTTCGGTGCGCTCAACGACAGCGTGCAGCAACTGATCGGCCAGATGCGGCAGACGCCCGGCTATGACCCGTTCTCGCTGCTGTCGAGTTTCCAGGCCAACGTGCCGCAGCTGGAGGCGGTCGTCGATCGCGCCCGCGCCAAGCAGCAGTCGGTGGCCTTGACCGATCTGTACGAAACGCTGCAGGTCTACCTGGGCTCGGCCTACGTCAACGACTTCAACCTGTTCGGGCGCACCTACACGGTGTATGCGCAGGCCGACGGCCCGTTCCGCGACGAAGTCAGCGACGTCGGTCGCCTGAAGGTGCGCAACGCCGCTGGCGCGATGGTGCCGCTAGGCGGGCTCGTCGATGTGCGGCAGTCGTTCGGGCCCGACCCGGTGGTGCGCTTCAACGGCTATCCGGCGGCGGACCTCTCCGGTGCATCGGATCCGGCGCAGATGTCGTCGGCGCAGGCCATGGAGACGGCGAAGCGCATCGCCACGGAGATACTGCCGAGCGGCTTCACGACGGAGTGGTCCGGCTTGTCGTACCAGCAGGCCACGCAGGGCAACGCGGCGCTGATCATCTATCCGCTGTGCGTGCTGTTCGTGTTCCTCGTGCTCGCCGCGCTGTACGAGAGCTGGTCGCTGCCGCTCGCCGTGATCCTGATCGTGCCGCTGTGCCTGCTGTCCGCGATCGGTGGCATCTGGCTCGTGAACTTCTTCCACGGCGTGTATCTCGGCATCTTCGGTGCGACGGCACCGCCGACCTTCCTCGACAACAACATCTTCACGCAGGTCGGCCTCGTCGTGCTGATGGGCCTCGCCTGCAAGAATGCGATCCTGATCGTCGAGTTCGCGCGCGAACTCGAACAGCAGGGGCGCGACACGGTCGCCGCGGCGATCGAGGCCTGCCGCCTGCGGCTGCGCCCGATCCTGATGACCAGCTTCGCCTTCATCATGGGTGTCTTGCCGCTGGTGTTCGCAAGCGGCGAGGGCTCTGAGATCCGTCACGTCATGGGCGTCACCGTGTTCGCCGGCATGCTCGGCGTGACCTTCTTCGGCCTGTTCCTGACGCCGGTGTTCTACGTGATCCTGCGCCGGCTGGCGACGCGTCATGCATAACGCGCTGCGACTGCTGCCATTGCTGTGCGCCATCGCTGCCGCAGGCTGTGCCATCGGGCCGTCGCCGCGCGTGCCCGAGCGCGCGGTGCAGCCGGCGTTCGCCGAAGGGCAGGGTTTCGAAGCAGCGCCGGTCGTGCCCGGCATCTGGCGCGCCTACCAGGAGCCCGAGCTCGACGCGCTGATCGAACGCGCACTGCGCGAGAATCGCTCGATCGCACAGGCGGCAGCGCGGCTCGAGGAGTCGCGGGCACTGCGCGGCCTGACCGTCTTCGGCCTGCTGCCGACCGTCACGGCGAACGCCGATCGTGACCAGAGCAGTCCGAGCCAGTTCGATCCCTTCCTGCCGGCGAATCAACCGGACACGGTTGTCTATCGCGTTGGCGCCGATGCGTCGTGGGAGCTGGATTTCTTCGGCGCCGCGCGCCGCGCCGCGCAGGCGGCACGGTCCGATACCGCTGCCCTCGAGGCGGATCTCGCCGCTGCGCGCGCGGCGACCGTGGCTGAGGTTGCACAGGCCTGGTTCGCGTTGCGTGGCGCGCAGGCGCGCCGCGACCTGCAGCGGCGCACGCTCGAGAATCTGGGCGAGAACCTGTCGCTGCTCGAGCTGCGGGTCGAGGCCGGCCGCGGCACCGACTTCGACGTCGCGCGCGCACGCACGCTGGTCGCGGACGTCGCCGCGCGCCTGCCGGATACCGTTGCCGAAGTCTCGCGCCAGGAGCAACGCCTTGCGGTGCTGGTGGCGGCGCCGCTCGAGCGTCTGCGCGGTGAGCTGCTCGCGGCCTCGCGGCCGTTACCGGCGCCCCCCGAGCTGGTTGCAGTCGGCACGCCGCAGGACTGGCTCCGGCGCCGACCAGACGTGCGCGCCGCCGAGCGGCGACTCGCTTCGGCAACGGCCCGCATCGGCGTCGAGCAGGCCAACTTCCTGCCGCGCATTTCGCTGCTCGGCGGGTTTGGCTATACAGCGCAGGATCGGGGCGACCTGTTCGCAGCCGACGCGCAGCGCTGGCGTTGGGGACCTTCGCTGTCGTGGAGCTTTCTCGATGTCGGCCGCGTGCGGCAGCGCGTGCTCGCATCCAGGGCGCGCGAGCGGCAGGCGCTCGCGGCGTTCGATGAAACGCTGCTGCGCGCGCTCGAGGAGACGGAAGGCGCGCTCGCGACCTATCGCGCTGCGAACGAGTCGTTCGCCGCGATCACGATGGGCGTCGAGGCGGCGCGCCGCGCTTCGGACATCGCGAAGCTGCGCTATGACGCCGGTGCCAGCGACTATCTCGCCGTGCTCGATGCCGAGCGCATCCAGCTCGATTTCGAACAGCGCGTGATCGACACGAGCGTCGCGCGCGCGTCCGCGCTGGCGCTGTTGCAACGCGCGCTGGCCGGGGATTTCGCCAGCGGTCCCTGAGCGGCGCGAGCGCGCCAGACCTGCGATTCAGCTGTTCAGCAGCTTCAGTTCGTAGACATGCGTGATGCGCTCACCATTCCACGCATAACGCAGGTGCACGCTCTGGCGCACGTTCGACGCGAGACGCGGGCGGAAGGCCGCGACGTTGACGGCACCGCTGCGTCGCACGCTGTCGTAGATGATGCCGTCGGAGCCCGCGGCGCGCAGCGCGCGCGCCAGCGGCTGGGAGGCGCTGTAATCATCCGGTGAATAGACGTTCGCGTAGCGCGAGTCGGCGGCGCGGCCGCGCAGGTCGTGCAGCGTCGCCGCGAGATCGATCAGATAGCAGCGCAGTTCCACCTCGGTGGCCGGCTCGCGCGTCGCGCGCAGGAAGCGCTCGCGGTGATGGCGCGTTTCCGCGATCGCCGTTTCGAGCGTATCGGCCAGATACAGCGCGCCGTGGGTCGCATCGGCGAAGCGGCTGCCGTCGGGGTGCAGATGCGTGAACGGCGCCATCAGGATGGTCGCGCCCGGGCCCGCGACCCGATCCGCTACCGGCACGAGCGCGATCTCGCCGCTGGCATCGCGGACGCGGGGGTTGGTCAGCGACTCGAGCGCATGCAGCGCTTCCCAATCGGCCGGATCGGCGACGCGCTCGAACAGATCGATCGGCGGAAAGCGGCTGGCGACGAGCCTGAATCCGGGCCGCCAATGCACGCCGGTCGTGGGCAGCGCCCGCGCCGCCTCAGCCGCGCTGGGCATCGAGGTATTGGCGGACCACGTACAGATCAGCGACCTGTCCCGACAACATGCGCTCGAGCGCCGAACGCCCGCCGAACGGCGCGGCATCGTTGGCGCGGCGCAGCCATTCGTCGGCGCGCACCGGATCGGTGAACAGCAGCTGCAGTGCCTTGTAGATGCCCAGCAGGTAGGACAACCGTTCGACGGTGTCCGCCGGCAGGTCGACCGCCGCGTCTTTGCGCCACTTGAAGTAAGTGGAGCGCGACTTGATGCCGAGCAGGCGCATCTGATCGGCAACCGTCAGGCCCCAGGCCGCAGCGATGCGCTCGAACGCGCGCAGACCCGCGGCGCCGATTGCACGGGTGCTGGGAGTGGTCGAGTCTCGGACCGCCATATGCATGTGTTCAAATATAGACTTCCAAAGTTGTAATGTCCAGTTAGAACCGCCCTTGATCGGTGCGATGTATGTTTGCATCCCTTCCGCCGGCCTCAAAACTGCACCACCGCAGACCATCAGAGCGACGTATCGCACCAATTTGAGGCAGAATGCTCCCGCTCAGATTCCTAAGTGCATGTTTTTTATGACCATGTCCGTTGGCATGGCGGCTGCATTATCTGGGCGCCGTCTTCGCACTGCCGTGGTGCCGTGCGCTCGGCTCATAACGATGACCCTTCCGGAGGCGATGACATGACCCCTAGCGATGTAATGAAGCTGATCAAAGAGAAAGAGGTGAAGTGGGCCGACCTGCGCTTCACGGACACCCGTGGCAAGGAGCAGCACGTCACGATCCCCGCCAAGCTCGTCGACGACAGTCTGTTCCGCGACGGCAAGATGTTCGACGGCTCGTCGATCGGCGGCTGGAAGGGCATCAACGAGTCCGACATGATCCTGATGCCGGAAGCCGGCACCGCGATCCTGGATCCGTTCTTCGAAGAGTCCACGGTCAACATCCGCTGCGACGTCATCGAACCGGCGACGATGCAGGGCTACGAGCGCGACCCGCGTTCGATCGGCAAGCGCGCCGAGGCCTATCTCAAGAGCACGGGCATTGCCGATGGCGCGATGTTCGGCCCTGAAAACGAATTCTTCATCTTCGACAGCGTCCGCTGGAAGAACGAGATGCACGGCAGTGCGTACTCGATCGATTCCGTGCAGGGCGCATGGAACAGCAACACCGACTATCCGGAAGGCAACAAAGGCCATCGTCCGGGCGTGAAGGGTGGCTACTTCCCGGTGCCGCCGGTCGATGCCTACCAGGACATCCGCAATGCGATGTGCGGCGCCTGCGAAGAGCTCGGCCTCGTCGTCGAGGTGCATCACCACGAAGTGGCGACGGGTGGCCAGTGCGAAATCGGCATCGGTCCCGGCGGCCTCGTCAAGAAGGCTGACGAAGTACAGATCCTGAAGTACGCCGTGCACAACGTGGCCGCGGGCTACGGCAAGACGGCCACCTTCATGCCGAAGCCGCTCGTCGGCGACAACGGTTCGGGCATGCACGTGCACCAGTCGCTGCAGAAGGACGGCAAGGCGCTGTTCGCGGGCGACAAGTACGGTGGTCTCTCCGAGCTCGCGCTGTACTACATCGGCGGCATCATCAAGCACGCGAAGGCGATCAACGCGTTCACGAATGCCGGCACGAACAGCTACAAGCGTCTGGTGCCGGGCTTCGAAGCGCCGGTCATGCTCGCGTACTCCGCGCGCAATCGCAGCGCCTCGATCCGCATTCCGTTCGTGGCGAACCCGAAGGGTCGCCGCATCGAAGTGCGCTTCCCGGATTCGTCGGCCAACCCGTACTTCGCGTTCGCCGCGATGATGATGGCGGGTCTCGACGGCATCCAGAACAAGATCCACCCCGGCGACCCG